>VGYP01000068.1 GCA_016872955.1 Planctomycetota bacterium | reverse complement strand
CGCCCAGGCGGAGGCCAGCGTTCGCGGAGACCGCTGGACGGGACGCTTCTGGCACCTCCACGATCCCGTGCTCGACTTCGCCAGCGTGGCGCCTTCGGCCGGCCGGCCGCCGCTCTACGAGGCGCCGGCCGACGGTGGTGCGACCGCAGCCGCGGGTGACGATCCCCCCATCCGCCAGACCCAGTTCAGCGAGTTTGGCGCGCCCGCCGGCCCGCCCGTTGAGGCGTCCACGCCCGGTCGGCGACTGCGGGCCTTTCCGCGGTCGAGCGTGCCCCTGAACGTGCAGTGGTTTCCGAGCCCATCCGGCAACGAGTGGATCGCGGTCATCACGTCCGGTGTCAACCTCGTGGTCGACGGCGTCGACCCCGCCGGGCCACTCGACATCTCCGCCGACCGGTTGGTGATCTGGACGCGGGGCCAGGCCCAGCCCGACCTCGACGGCACGGCCGCGCAGGCGGCCGACGTGCCGCTCGAGCTCTACATGGAGGGCAACGTCGTCTTCCGCCAGGGCCAGCGGACGGTCGAGGCGGTCACCATGTTCTACGACGTACCCAGGTCGTCCGGCGTGATCACCGGCGCCACGGTGCTGACGCCGGTGGACAACTACGCCGGTGCGGTGAGGCTGCGGGCCGACGTCCTGCGGCAGGTGGATCGCAGCCGCTTCGTCGCCCAGCAGACGGGGCTCACGTCCAGCCGGCTCGGCGTGCCGACCTGGGAGTTCCGGTCGCGGGAACTGCAGTTCACCGACGAGCAGGTGCCGGTGACCGGACCGTTCGGGCAGCCGCTGCTTGTGCCCGCCAGCGGCGAGCCGGTCGTCGAGCATCGCCAGTGGATCACCAGCCGCGGCAACACCGTGACGCTCGGCGGCGTGCCGGTGCTGTGGTGGCCCGTGCTCGCGTCGAATGCCAAGAAACCCACCTTCTACATCAACGACTTCCAGCTCAAGAACGACCAGGTGCTGGGCACGCAGGTGCTCACCGGCTGGGACATGTTCCAGGTGCTCGGCTGGCGGCAGGCCCCGGATGGCGTCGACTGGGATCTGGACATCGACTACCTCAGCCTTCGCGGTCCGGGTGGCGGCACCTCGCTGCTCTACAACCGCCCCTCCTTCCTGGGCCTCGACACGCCCGCCAGCGGCGACCTCGACGCCTGGTTCGTGGGAGACGTCGGCCGTGACAACCTCGGCCTCTATCGACGCGACTTCATCTACGAGGGCTTCCCCGACCGGACCTTCCGCGGCCGTTCGTTCTGGCGGCACCGCCAGGATCTCGGCGGCGCCACCGACAGCTTCTTCGGCGGCTGGCAGTTGCGGGGCACGGCGGGTTGGATCAGCGACTACAACTTTCTCGAGGAGTATTACGAGGCGGAGTGGGAGGAAGGCTACGAGCAACGGACCTGGCTCGACCTGCGACGGCCGGTCGAGAACCGCGAGCTCAGGCTCCTGACGAGCGTGCGGGTCAATCCGTTCCTGACCCAGACCGAGTGGTGGCCGCGGCTCGACCACTACTTCATGGCCCAGCCGCTCTTGTCGGACGCCCTCTCGTGGTACGAGCACTCCAGTGCCGCCTACGCCCGGCAGTCGCTGCCGGCCGCGCCGATCGCGGGCCAGGGCCGCGAGATCTTCACGCTCCTGCCCTACGAGGCTGATGCGATCGGCGAGCGGTTCGCCACCCGGCAGGAGCTCGACCTGCCCTTCCAGGCGGGGGCCGTCAAAATCGTGCCCTACGCCCTCGGTGAACTGGCCCACTGGGGCGACGACCTGAGCCTGCAGCCGATCGACCGGGCCTACGGCCAAGTGGGCATCCGCGCAAGCCTGCCGATGTGGACGGCCGACAACGCCGTCGAGAGCCAGTTCTGGAACCTGCACGGCCTGGCCCACAAGGTGGTCTTCGAGGCCGAGTTCTCCTATGCCGAGTCGACGCAGAGCATCGACCAGTTTCCGCTCTACGATCAGATCGACGACGATGCGATCAACCAATACCGCCGCAACATCCCCTACTGGGACTACGGCGCGGTGCCCGGCCAGCCCACGCCGCTGGCCGCACCCTTCATCTTCGGCCCCGACAACAAGTTCGACCCGCGGACCTACGCCGTGCGCCGCGGCATGGCCGGCTGGGTGACCGGCCCGACGGAGATTGCCAACGATTTGACGGCCTTCCGCCTGGCGGCCAGGCAGCGGTGGCAGACGAAGCGAGGGCCGATCGGTAACCGCCGGATCATCGACTGGATCCTGTTCGACGTCGATGGCGAGCTCTTCCCGGTCACCGACCAGAACTTCGGCCAGGTGATGGGGCTGTGGCAGTACGACTTCCGCTGGCATGTCGGCGACCGGACCACCGTCTTCTCGACCGCCGATGTCGACTTCTTCACCGGCGGCCAGCAACTCTACACGGTTGGTGCGCTGCTCAATCGCACCCCACGGGGGAGTTTCTACATCGGCTTCAACCAGTTCGGCGGTCCGATCTCGGCAGCCGTGCTGTCGGGCTCCTACACCTACCGCATGAGCCCCAAGTGGGCGAGCTCCTTCGGTTCGGCGATCGACCTCACCGGCCGCAACATCGGCCAGAACTTCCAGCTCGTGCGGATCGGCGAAGCCTTCCTCATGACGTTCGGATTCAACGTCGACTACAGCCGCAACAACGTCGGCGTGACCTTCAATCTCGAGCCGCGATTCCTGTCTCGGACGCAGTTCGCCAGCCGCCGCGGCATCGACATCCCCGTCGCCGGGGCCTACGGCCTCGAGTAGTCGGTGGCGTGCGCCATCGGCCAGCAGGCGAACAGCAGCGCCAGCAGGCCGTAGGCGGTGGCCAGTTCCAAGGGGCCACGGCCGGCGGCCTCGGGCGGCAGCGCTTCGATCGCCCACGGCACGAAGAGCCGGCCGCTCGGGAACGGCGAATGGATCACGCCGCAGAGCGTGGCCGCCGCCGCGGCCAGGCACCAGCCGGCCGCCTGCGTGAGCCGGCGATCGAGCAGGGCCGCGAGCATGCCCGCCCAGAGCACGCTGGTGACGATGAAGCCCGCGGAGATGACCTGCAGCGTGAAGAGTTCGCGGGCGAGGCCGGCATCGGGGCGGGCGCCGGCCGCCACCACCTTGTCGGTCTCGATCTTCGCCAGCGCCGCGAGGGCCGGCACACAGGCCAGTGCCACGGCCGGGTAGTGCCTCTGCGGCGTCGCGTGAAAACTCTGGGCGGTGATCTCGAGTCCCACGAACACCAGGATCGGCACCAGCGCTGCCATCGGCAGCCACTGGTACAAAAAGGCGAAGGTTCCGGTCAGCCCCGCCAGCCCGATGAACACCGCCGTCGCCAGTGTGTAGGCGGCCCGGCCACCCATCGCCTTGTAGGCCGGCTGGCCGATGTAGGGCGTGGTCTGGATCACGCCCCCGCAGAGGCCGGCGACGATCGTGGCGAAGGCTTCGACGCCGATCACCTGGCCCGTGTCGTATTCGTCGCCGGCCGCCGCCGCGCTCTCGGTGCAATCGATGCCCCCCACGACCGTGCCGAGGGCGAAGGGAATCACGATCGGGAGATAGGGCACGGCGTGCGGCCAATCCGTGATCCACTCGCAACGCAGCGCCGCCAGCCAGTCGGTCGGCCAGAGGGCGGCGGCCGGGTCGATCGCCAGCTGGGCGTGCGCGGGGATCCAGCCCAGCCGTTCGCCCACGGACTGGATCGTCGCGCCCACCACGAGCGCTGCCAGCATGCCGGGGATCCGTGCCGGAAATGGAATCTGGGCGGTAAGCGTGGCGAGCACGATGCCCAGGGCCACGAGTCCGGCGACCGGCGAGGCGAAGATCTCGAGCAGCGGCATGAAGGTGATCAGGGCGAGGGCGATCGCGGTCAGGCTGCCGAGCAGCGCGGCACGCGGCACGAAGCGGCGGACTGGGTCAGCCACGAAGGCAGCGGCCGTCTTGAAGATGCCGCTGAACACGATCGAGCACAGGCCGACGTGCCAGGCACGACGGGCGGCCGCCTCCTGGTCCAACCCCGCCCCGATCGCCTCGGTGAAGGCGGGGCCGATCACGAAGAACACCATGCCGAAGGTGCTCGGGGTGTCGAGACCCAGCGGCATCGCCGTGACGTCGCTGCGGCCGGTCCGCCGCGCCAGGCGGAACGCCATCCCCGTGAACAGCAGGTCGCCCACCACGACACCCACGGCCGTACCGGGCACGAGGTGGGCCAGCGCGAACTGGGCGGGGTAGCCGAAGACCGTCGCCAGGGTCGAGACCGTCAGCACCAGGACGGCGAGGTTGTCGATCGACAGGCCGAAAAAGGCGTTCAGGTCGCCGGCGGTGATCCAGCGGTAGCGGTGCGGGGCAGCCATGCGGAATCCGCGGAATGTCGGCCGCCCGCCCGGAAATGTCAAACGGCCGGCAGGCCGCCGGCGCCGTAGATGGGGCGGCCCGCGAATCGGGCTATACTCGGTGCCGGTGTCCCCGCGGGGGGGTTCCGAGTTCCATGCCCCGGGACGCCTCCCGAACCAACCGGTCTCCGCCGCCGTACCGACCATGGAGTTGCACGAATCACGCCCCGGCGGACGGCCCGGGTCCCGCCCTGAGGGGACCCGGTCGTCAGCCGAGGCGGTGAGCGACGAGGACCTGTTCCTCCGCTGCCGCTCGAGCGGCGACGCGGGGGCGTTCGAGTCGCTGGTGCGACGCTACGAACTGGAGTTGTACGGGTATCTGCGGCGTTATCTCGGCAATGCCGAGATGGCGGAGGACGTGTTCCAGGCGACGTTTCTGCAGGTGCACCTCAAGCAGGATAAGTTCGAGGACGGTCGGCCATTCCGACCATGGCTCTACACCATCGCCACCAACCAGGCCATCGACGCGCAGCGTCGCAACAAGCGTCACCGCATGGTCAGCCTCGACAACCACACGGGCGGGGACGACGTGGGGACGATCGTCGACATGCTCGCGGCGGATGGTCGGACTGCCGCCGAGCAGATGCAGGTCGAGGAGGCCCGCGAATGGGTACGGGTGGCCGTCGAGGATTTGCCCGAGCCCCTGCGGGCGGCCCTCCTGCTGGTCTATCACCAGGGGCTCAAGTACCGGGAGGCAGCTGACGTGCTCGGGATTCCGGTCGGCACCGTGAAGAGCAGACTGCATGCGGCCCTGCTGAGGCTCAACGAATCATGGCAGCGCAGCGGTCGCAGCGTAGCCGAGGCGGAGTGAGGGCGGGGAGCGACGCGTCATGAGACACCCGGGAGTTTGAACCGCCATGACCGCCATTCGAGACCACCTCGTCGGCTATCTGATGGACGCCCTCGAGGAAGGCGAGGTCCGCGAGGTGGAGGCCGCCCTGGCCGATCCGGAGTCGGGACCGACTCTGCGTCGGGACCTCGACACGCTGCGACGCGCCGTGCACCCGCTGGTCGCGGACCGCGATCCGGTGACCGTGCCCGCCGGACTCGCCACGCGGGCGATCGCGTTCGTGCAGGCCCAGACGCGGTCGGCCATGGTCCCGCTGCGGCCCCTCTCGCCCGCCCGCGATGCCGCGGCGCGAGGCCGTTCCTGGGTGGATCGTGCGCTGCTGGCGGCGTCCGCCCTCGCGGCCTGCATCCTCGTGGTGCCGCTCGTCGCCGATGCGATCACGGAGTCGCGGGCCCGCCGTGTCGAGCGCCGGCTGCAGCGGCTGTCGGCCTCGATCCACGGCTATGGAGAGAGCCACGGCATCTATCCGTCGCCCCCGGACAGCGGTCCGCTGTCCCGCGCGGGGCTGTACGCGCCGACGCTCGTCTCAGAGGGTCGTCTGCTCGCCGCCGACGGCACGCTCCTCGTGCCAGGGTCGGAACTCGATCGTCGGGGCGGATACCGGGTGCCCACGCTCGAGGAGTTGAAGGCCGCTGCCGGCACGCCCCGATTCGACGAATTGGTGAGGGAGATGGGGGGCGACTTCGGCTACACCCTCGGCTATCGCGGCCGCGACGGCCGCCTGCAGGCCAACCGCGATCTTCGTCGGGCCCACCACCCGCTGGTGGCCGACGCGCCGGCGTGGTGCAGCGAGAAGAGCGACAATCACCCCGACGGCTACCACTACATCCTGTTCGAGGACGGCCACTTTGAGCGGCTGCTGATCGACGCCGTCCACCGCGACGACCACCTCTACCGCAACCACGATGGCAAGGTGGCCGCCGGTGTCGATGAGGAAGACGCCGTGATCGGCGACTCCCACCACCAGCCCTGAGCCTCAGCGGCCCAGCGTCCGCCGTGCGGCGGCGGCGACTCCGGCGGCAGTGATGCCGAAGTGTTCGTAAAGCTTCCCGGCGGAGGCCGAGGCGCCGAACGAGTTCATGCCCACGAACACGCCCGCGGTGCCGAGCCACTTTTCCCAGCCGAAGCCGCCGGCCGCCTCGCAGGCCACCCGCGCCGTTACGGCGGCCGGCAGCACGCTCTCCCGATAGGCCGCGTCCTGGGCCGCGAAGAGATCCCAGCATGGCAGGCTGACGACGCGGGCCCGCACGCCCTCGGCGGCGAGCATCGTCGCGGCGTCAAGGCAGATCGACACCTCGCTGCCGGTGCCGATCAGGATGCAGTCGGGCCGACCCCCGTAGGCTTCCTTGAGGACGTAGCCGCCGCGGGCCACGCCCGTGCCCGGCCCGAGGCCGGTGCGGTCGAGCGTGGCCACGTTCTGTCGTGACAGGACGATCACGGCCGGGCGATCGGGCCGCCCCATCACCACGCGGT
This sequence comes from Planctomycetota bacterium, assembly GCA_016872955.1. Classification (GTDB taxonomy): domain Bacteria; phylum Planctomycetota; class Planctomycetia; order Pirellulales; family UBA1268; genus QWPN01. The sequence goes on along the minus strand of VGYP01000068.1, from coordinate 4,965 downwards.
ACGTCTCGGTGACCTCGTTGGCGTCGGCTGGCCGGAAGACCGAAACTCCTGGCACGGCCCTGGCGCTGGCCAACTGCTCGATCGGCTGGTGCGTGGGGCCGTCCTCGCCGAGCCCGATCGAGTCGTGCGTGAGCACATAGATCACCCCGAGCTCACCGAGTGCCGAGAGACGCAGCGCCGGCTTGAGGTAGTCGAAGAAGACGAAGAAGGTGGCACAATACGGCCGCAGGCCGCAGAGCGCCAGGCCGTTGCAAGCCGCCGCCATGCCGTGCTCGCGGATGCCGAAGTGCATGTTGCGGCCGGAGTAGTCGCCGTGGCCGAAGCTCCCGGCGTCCTTCACGAGGGTCATGGTGGACGGTGCGAGGTCCGCCGAACCCCCTAAAAACCACGGCACCGCCCCGCTGAGTGCCTCGATCACCTTGCCGGACGAGACGCGGCTGGCAAGACCCTTCGGGTCGGCAGGGAAGGTCGGCAGCCGCTGCTGCCAGCCGGACGGCAAGGTGCCGCCGAGAAACTCGCCCAGTTCGGTGGCCGCAGCGGCCTCGGCGTGGCGATACTGCTCGAGTCCCTGCTGCCAGAGGCGTCGCGCCTCGCGGCCGCGGGCCCCGCAGGTGGCGGCCAAGCGGGCGGGAACCTCCGGCGGCACGAGGAAGCTCGCGTCTGCCGGCCACCCGTAGCACGCCTTGGCCCCCTTGATCTCCTCCGCCCCCAAGGGGGCACCGTGCGAGGCGTGGGAACCGGCCTTGGTGGGGGCGCCGTAGCCGATCACGCTCTTGACGATCACGATGGTGGGCCGCTTCGTCTCTCCCTTGAAGGCCTCGAGCGCCCGCCCGAGCGCAGCCGTGTCGTTGGCGTCGGCCACCCGCTCAACCCGCCAGCCGAGACCCTCGAATCGCCGGCCGACGTCCTCGCTGAAGGCGAGTTCCGTCTCCCCCTCGATCGTGATGGCATTGTCGTCGTAGATCCAGCAGAGATTGTCGAGGCGCAGGTGACCGGCCAGCGATGCGGCCTCGGCCGCCACGCCCTCCATCAGGTCGCCGTCGCTGCAGAGCACATAGGTGTCGAAGTCGAAGAGCACGTGGCCCGGACGGTTGTAGCGGGCCGCCAGCCACTTCGACGCCATCGCCATGCCCACCGAGTTGCCGCAGCCCTGTCCGAGGGGGCCGGTAGTCGTTTCGACCGCCGCGATCAGATGGTGCTCGGGGTGACCGGCGCACACGCTGTCGAGCTGGCGAAACCGCCGGATCGCATCGAGCGGGACGGCCAGTTCTTCAGATCCCGTCGCGGGGGATCCGCCGCGACGGACCCCTGCCAGGTGGAGCAGGGCGTAGAGCAGCATCGAGGCGTGGCCGCAGGAGAGCACGAAGCGGTCGCGATTGGGCCACTGCCGATCACTCGGGTCGTAGCGGAGGAAGTCCTTCCAGACGGTGTAGGCCACCGGTGCCAGCGCCATCGGCGTGCCGGGGTGACCGCTCTTGGCCGCCTCAACGGCGTCCATGGCGAGGGTGCGGATCGTGTCGATCGCGAGGCGATCGACGGCGGTGGCGGTGGCAGTCATGCCTTCTCCTTCAGGGCCTCAAACCTGGGGCGAGTGTAGTCAACGGCCGCCGACTTGTTCCAAATGCTGCTCGCGGAGGTAGTCCTTGTACTCGGCGTCCAGTTCGGCGAGCGAGCGGCCGCAGAGCCGTGCGAGGGTATCGGTGTCGGCGGTGCCCGCGTAGACGCGGGCGAGGTATTCGACGAACGACTCCCGATAGCGGTTCGCCGCCGCGTTCATAAAGAAGTCCGCCAGCGCCGCCGACTGGTCGTAGACGTCGGCGAGCCGATCGCTGGCCTGGAAGGCCTCGCGTCCCAGGGCCACCAGCTCGGCCAGCGGCACATGGAAGTCGTCGTCGACGAGCCGCTGACGGGCGGCCGGCGTCCGGCCCGCGTCGCGGCCGCCCACGGTCCAGCCGAACGACGTCGCGCGAATCGACTCGGCGTACAGGGCCGCGGCCTCGACGGCCCAAAAGCCGACCCGTGCTCCAGGCTCGGCCCGCTGTCGCACGATGTCGGGACGGGACTCGGCGAAGAGTTGATGGAACCCCTCGTGGCGGACGGTCTCGACGGGTATGGCGGCCGGATCGGCGAAGCACCAGATCGTCGCGGTCGGTTGCCAGTAGATGCCGTCGGTGACGGCGACCCTCGGCTCCAGCCGTCCGAGTTCGTCGACATACTGCGTGCGGCTACCACAGAGGATCGCCGAATGGGGAGGCAGCGGGGGGCTGCGTCCGCGGCCCGCGAACCGTCGCTCCAGATCGGCCGGCTCGGCCGAGAAGCTCCCGAAGACCTGCAGCCAGATCAGCCGCGTGGTCTCGAGCGACGCGGCGAACGCACCGGTCACGGCCGGCGGAGCGGTGGAGACGATCTCCCAGTGGTCGGCGTCGAACTGCCGGCCATGCGCGACCTCGCGGAGTCGGGTGTCGTCCTCGGCGGCGGTGACCCAGCGGCCGCGCAGGAAACGCTCCCCCGCGTGGTGGCGGGCGAGCTTCGACTTGCCCAGCCAGCCGAAGGCCGGATCGTAGGTCTCGGCCTTGTCGAGCCGTCGGGCCGCCGCGGGCCACTCCCAGCGGTCGCCGCGTCGCACCCAGCCGGCGGCGATCCGGGCCCGTTCGTGATCGGGGTCATCACGGAGGACGAGAAACAACAACCGCACCGCCTCGCACGATGCCTGTTCCAACGGCGGCCGTTCCGCCCCAGGGCGGGCGAGTTCGGCGCGGGTTGGCCGGCGGGCATGGCCGCGTGCGGCGAACAGGGCGTGCTCGAAGGTCGCGTCGGCCCGCGCACGGCGGGCGGCGAGAAAGTCGTTCCAGATCGACCGCTCGCCGTCGCTGTCGACGCAGGACGGCAACTCCACCACCGCCGGGATCACGAACGCCACCTGATGTTCCCGCGTGTCGGGCAGTCGCCACGCGGCGATGATGGCCTCCAAGTCGGCGTGCCCTTCGATCTCGCAGCGCCGCCGCAGGTCCCGCTCGGCGGCGAGATACTCTTCGTCGAGTATCGCCAGCGAACGGGTGGGCCGATCGCGGGGCGCCGCCGAGGCGACCACAGGCAGGGCGGCCATGACGGCCAGCCAGGCTGGCCGCCATGCCGCTCCACCCCATGCCGCGACCGCAGTCACGACTCCGCGAAGGCCGCGTCGAACTGCACGTTGCTCGGCGCGAAGTCGAGGTTCTTGACGAACTTCGCCGCTTCGGCGGCCCCGTGCTCGCGGTCCATGCCGCAGTCCTCCCACTCGACCGAGAGCGGGCCCTCGTAGCCCGCCTGGTTGAGGGCGCGGATGATCTCCTCGAAGTCGACGCCACCGCGGCCCGGCGAACGGAAATCCCAGCCCCGCCGCGGATCGCCGAAGTTGAGGTGGCTGGCGAGGATGCCGGTCCGGCCGTTGAGGGTCACGATCGCGTCCTTGATGTGGACGTGGTAGATCCGGTCAGGGAAGGCGCGGATGAACTCCACCGAGCTGACACCCTGCCAGTGGAGGTGGCTCGGGTCGAAGTTGAACCCGAACTCCTCGCGGCGACCGAGCGCCTTGAGAGCCCGCTCGGCGGTGAAGATGTCGAAGGCGATCTCGGTGGGATGCACCTCGAGTCCGAATCGCACGCCGCACTCGGCGAACACGTCGAGGATGGGATTCCAGCGGTCGGCGAACTCGGCGAAGCCCACCTCGATCATCGACTCCGAGACGGGGGGGAAGGAGTAGAGCAGGGGCCAGATCGACGAGCCCGTGAAGCCGTTGACGACCGAGACGCCGAGTTTCTGCGCGGCGCGGGCGGTGTTCTGCATCTCTTCGGCGGCCCGCCGGTTGACTCCCTCGGGCTTGCCGTCGCCCCAGACGTGGGGCGGCACGATCGACTTGTGCCGCTCGTCGATCCGATCGCAGACGGCCTGTCCGACGAGGTGGTTGGAGATTGCATAGCAGGCGAGATCGTGCCGTTCGAGTTGATCCCGCTTGGCGGCGCAGTAACCGCTCTCCTCGACCGCCCGGGTGACGTCGAAGTGGTCGCCCCAGCAGGCGAGTTCGAGCCCCTGGTAGCCGAACTCGCGGGCCTTGCGGGCGAGGTCGTCGAGGGGCATGTCGGCCCACTGGCCGGTGAAGAGCGTGACGGGACGTGACATGGCGGACTCCTGCGTGGACGGGGACGACGCCGTCCGGGCACCCCCCGGGCAACGTGGCCGGATTGTGCCACATTCCCAGGTCGACGAAAACCGGCCCCGCGTGGTGGCGGTGCGATCGGGCAGACCGCCCGCGGGGCTACCCAGTCCGCCACCGTTGCCGAGCCTGCCGGGATGGCGGCGGGGCGGCCACGGAAACGGCGAAGCCGGCGGCTGCGACTGCCGATAGGGAGACGAGCGGGCCGGGCCCGCAGGTTGCCGCACCACCGCGGCGGGTCGCACCACCGATGCTCTACAGCCTCACCACCCGCCTCGCGTTCGCCCACTACCCGAAGACGGCGGGATCGGCGATCGCGGAGTGGTTCCGGCGGACGTTTCCTGACGCCTGCTACGTGCGGGCGGCGCATCCTCACGTCGACGTCCGCCGGTCGCTGGCCTGGCTGTCGGGGGGACGCAGCCTGCCTCCGCTCGAGCGGCTGCAGTACCTGTCGCGGGCCTCGAACTGGCGGCTGGCGGTCGCCCCGCGGCCCGACCTGCCCGCGACCCTGCGGATCATCGGCGTCGTGCGCGACCCGCTCGACATGCTCGCCTCGCTCTTCGGCTACTGGCGACGGTCAGACGTCAATCCGAACCCGCGGGATCCGCTCGTGACCGCCGCCTGGGACGGCCGCTTCGCCGACTTCGTTCGGCTGGCGATCGGCGGACGTCTGCCGGCGTACGAGCGGTTCTTCGACGCCGGCGGGACGGCCTGGCCCAACACGCGGCTCGTCCATTTCGACGACGTCGAGGCGGGCATCGGCCGGGCCTGTC
>VGYP01000067.1 GCA_016872955.1 Planctomycetota bacterium | reverse complement strand
GGGGCGGGCTGCAGCTATTACCGCACCAGGCGGTGAGCGGCCGCGGGTGACCCGCACACGATGCCCAGCCGTGCGGTGCCGGCGGTGGCGGACTCACGCCACCACGCGGTCCCCGCCATTTTTTGAAGCGGCCTAGCGCGGCTGGTGATCCTGACCAGGCACGCCAGGCGGCTCCCTGCCGATCGTTCTCGTCCCCGACCCGGTAGCGCGCCCCGGAACGATCGCCCTCCCGCGCCCAGGCATTCAGCCATGCCGGTGTACGCACCCCACTCCTTCGGCTGGGGACCCACGTCAATGAGTCGCACATCGTCACCTGGGCGATGGCCACTGCCCGCTTCCTCGCTGCGCAGCAGCCCGGCGGCATGGCGTACGTGATCGGCGAGGGCAGGGCCGTGACCTACGAGATGGTGGAAACCGCCGTTCGAATGGTGATGGCTGGAACGAAGCTGGTCGCCACCAATCTCGATCCGAACTGTCCCACCCAGGCCGGTCTCCGTCCCGGCTATCGAGCGATCGTCGCGATGCTCGAAATGACCACGGGACGCCGCGCCTTCAGCGCCGGCAAGCCCAGCGCGGTGATGATGCGGGCCGCCTGCAAGGAACCTGGCCTCGATGCCTCGCGGACCACGATGATCGGCGACACCATGGAGACCGACATTCTGGGAGGCGCTAGCTGAGCTATCGGACCGTGCTCGTGCTGTCAGGCGGAACGTCCCGCTCCGACCGCGACGCCTACGCCGACCGCCCCGACATGATCGTGAAGTCGATCGTGGATCCGTCGGCCGCGGAACTCGCCGGTCTTGCGGCCAAAGCCGGGGCGGCCGCGGCCGGTGTCAGGGCCGCCACTCGACGCCCAGGATCGTGATGTCGTCCAGCGGGCCCTTCGGCCGGCACCACGCTTCGACCGCCTCGAGCAGGTCCGACACGCTCGCCTCCAGGGAACTCGTGCGGCCGCCCTCGAGGCAGGCGGCCATCTTCTCCTCGCCGTAGGCCTCCTGATCCTTGTCCATCGCCTCCGGCACGCCGTCGGAGTAGAGGTAGATCCGGTCGCCCGGCTGGAGCTGCAGCGAGTTCTGGGCGTACTCGACCTCCGGCACGAAGGCGATCGGAAAGCCCTCGGCCCCGTGAAACTCCGGCGGGCCACCCGACGCCGGAACCCGCACCAGGGCGGGATGACCTCCGGAGGCGTAGTCGAGCCGTCCGCTGGGCAGGTGGAGGACTCCGTAGAGCATCGTGAAGTAGAGCCCCGAGAACTCGTCGGCCTGGAAGAGCCGGTTGAGCTGGGTGGCCACCTCCGCCGGGGGCGCGACCACGACCCGCCCGTCGGGCCCCTGCCGGACCAGGATCGAGGAATCCGATACCTTGGGCGTCAGAAACTGGCCCACGGTCACCGCCATCAGCGAGGACGGCACACCGTGGCCGCTGACATCGACCACGAACAGCCCGACCCGTTCCTCGTCGAGTGGAAAGACGTTGAGAAAGTCGCCGGCCAGGCTCTGGCAGGGCACGTACCGCCAGGTGATGTCGAGCGAGGGGAGGGCCACGTCGTCGGCTGGCAGGAGTGACCGCTGGACCTTGGCGGCCGCCTCCAGGTCACGGACCATGTGGGTGTTAATGCGGGAGATCTCCGCGTTGAGCGAGACGAGTTCCTCGTTGGTCCGCTGCAGGCTGTCGCGGGTGACGGAAAGCTCCTGGTTGGCGACCACCAGTTCCTGGTTCTTCGCGACGGCGTTCTCGAACGTGGAGACGAGCAGGTTGAGCACCTGCTGCCGGCCGGCCTTGACCAGGAACTTCTGGCCGGCGAGCGTCACCTCCAAGGTGGCGGCAGCATCCTCGTCGCTCACCAGCGGCGTGGCCAGCAGGGCATTCATGCGGCCGAGCAGGTAGTCGGGCTCGTAGGGCTTGGTGACGTAGTTGTCGGCCCCGGCATCCAGCCCGCGGATGATGTCGATCGGATCGGATAGCGTGGAGAGCAGGATGAACGGCACGGTCCTCAGGGTGGCGTCGGTCTTGACGGCCTTGCAGAACTCGTAGCCGGTCGCCACCGGCATCTCGATGTCGGAGATGATGATGTCGGGCCGCCGCTCCCTGGCCATCGCCAGGGCCAGGCTGCCGTTTTCCGCCCAGCGGACGGTGTGTCCCGCCTCCGTCAGCCGGCGCTGCAGGATCTTCGCCTGCATGCGGCTGTCCTCAGCGATGAGGACATCGACGCCGGTGAGGGGCATGGCGGAGGTGGTGCCCGATTGGTCGGCCACGCCGGCCCCCGCGTCAGGTGAACGTGGCCAGTGCCGCGGGGGAATCCTTGTGGATGCTGAACAGCTTGTCGAGATTTGTCAGCTTGAAGACCTGGAAAATTTCCGGCCGGATTCCACACATCTTCAACCGGCCATTGCCGCCGGTCACCTTGCGGTGCAACTGCCCGAGCAGCCCGAGCATGGCGCTCGACATGAACTCCACGTGGGAGAAGTCGAGGAGCACGTCCGGCCCAGTGGCCTTGCCGAGCAACTGGGCCATCTCGGTCCGGATCTCGTCGAGGCTCGTGTCGTCCAGGATCTTCTTGTCCTTGAAGAGCACCATAAAAATGTCGCCCTTCTTGCCGGTCTGGATTCTGCGGAACTGGTCCATGGAGTCTTTCCGGGAGACGGGATCTCGACCGGCGGTACCCCCGCCCGATCGATCACTGATCGTACCGTGTGCCACCGCCTGCTGCCACCACCGTCACTCGAGAGGTTGGGGACGCGGCGGGCAGGGCCTCCGCGTCCGCGGTCAGGCCGCCCCGCAGATCGTCCGCCGGGCCACGCTCCACCAGCCCGGTCGATCGAGGGAATGGTAGGGGGAATCGGCCGGCAGCGTCGCCGCAAGGTGCGCGTGGGCCTTCCGCAGGTTGTGGTACGGCATCGACGGGAAGAGGTGGTGGAGGGCGTGGTAGCGGATCGAGAACGGGAACAGCAGCAGTGTGATCGGGTCGTTGCTCGTGAAGTTGCAGGAGTCGAGGATGTGGGTCTCGATGTCGACTTTGCCGCCGTCGCCTTCGAAGTGGTGGTCGGCGAGTTGCCGCATCTGGTTGAGGGCGACCGTTACGACGGCCAGGCTGTAGAGCAGCGGAATCCTCGTCCAGGGGTTGAGGCCCGCCAGCACGAGGCCGGGAATCAGAGCCGCCCGGAGGAAGCAGGGAATCTCCACTGCCAGGATCGCCCGCCTGTCGGCGGGCGTGAGCTTGCGTTCGTAGCGGCGGTTGAGCGTGAGGGACGAGGCCTTCCGGAGCGTCCATTCACGGAGCGACGGATGGAGGAACGAGAGGGGAGCGAGCAGGAACCGCAAGAAGACGAGCACCGGAAACACCAGCACGTGGATCACGTACGCTGCAATGCTGGCCGAGTTGCCCCCTTCCATGACGTTGGCGACGTACTCCGGGTCTTCGGGCGTGCCGTAGAACCGGCGGCTGTGATGGTCGCGGTGGTGGCGCGTGAAGAACGGGCTCGGAGTCAGCGTCACCACGCCGCCGAGGATGTTCCAGGCCGCCTTGAAGACCGGCATCTCGTGGGCGCCGAGGTGGCAGACCTCGTGGATCAACGATCCCAGCCGGTAGAGCCAGAACACCGCGATCGGAAAGGCGAGCAACTGCGGCCACGAGCCCGGCGCGGCGACGAGGTAAAGATAGGCCGCCAGGTAGGCGGCCGTGAGGCTGACCAGAAAGTCAGTCCAGTATCGCAGCGGGGAGATCCGAAAGAAATCGGTGTCGGCGTCGCGGATCGACCTGCGGATGTCACCGATCCACCCGCCGGTCCCGTCGCCCGCACCGTGATCCCGTTCCGGCAGCATCGAAGTCTTCATCGGGGGTCGCCTGCCTGCTAGCTCGAGCCCTGATTTCAGCAGATGCCGGGGAGCCGGGCCAGCCCGAGGGGCTCGCCGCCGCGGTTCCGGCAGAAAAAAGCCGCGGGGGGCCGGGATTGCCCGGCCCCCCGCGTGTTCACATCAGCGAAGGAATCGTCACGGACTAGCGGCAGCAGCGACGGCAGCCGCGGCGACGGCCACCGCAGTCACCGGCGTCACCGCCACAGGCGCCGCAGTCCCCGGCGGGAACCTCGACGGCGACCATCACGCACTTGGTGACGGGCACTTCCTTCGTGACCTGGACCGGGACGCAAACCGTGTAGCTCGCGGTCTTGGTCTCGGGCACGCAGTCGTACACGGTGACCGTGTACTTCTCGTCCTTCTGCTGCGGGACGTGGACCGTGAAGGAGACTTCCTTGGTCACGGTCTCGGGCACGCACTTGGTCACCTGATACTCGCAGGTGCGAGTCTCGGCCTTGTGCTTGGTGACAGAGACCTTGCGGGTCTTCTGCTCCGGCACGCACTTGGTGACCTGGTACTCACGGGTCCGCTCTTCCGGCACGCACTTGGTGACGGTGTAGGTGCGGGTCCGCTCCTCGTCCTTGTACTTCGTCACCTTCACGGTCCGGGTCTTCTGTTCCGGCACGCACTTGGTGACCTGGTACTCACGGGTCCGCTCTTCCGGCACGCACTTGGTGACGGTGTAGGTGCGGGTCCGCTCCTCGTCCTTGTGCTTCGTGACGCTCACCTTGCGAGTCCGCTCCTCCTGACGGCACTTGGTGACCGTGTGGGAGTAAGGAACCTCCTCGGTGACGCACTCATACGTCGTGACCGGGACCTCCTTGGTCTCGCAGGTGGGCACCCAGACCCGCTTGCAGCACTGCTTCGGCGGGCAGGGGCAGCCGCAGGCGTCGGTGCCGCCGGCGACCTCGACCATCCGGCTCTCCCAGTGGCCACCACGGACCTGCACCGACTTCGTCGACTGGACCGCAACCCGCTTTTTGACGGTCCGCGTGCCGGTCACTTCCTCGGTGTAGGGCACGTTCACCGTGTAGGTCTGCTCGACCTCCTCGGTGTACGGGACCTGCACGGTGTAGGTGCAGGTCTTCTCCTCCTTGACCGGCACCATGACGGTGTAGGTCGCCGTCTTGGTCTCGGTGACGGGGGTCATCACCGTGTAGGTCTGCTCGACGTCCTCGGTGTAGGGGACCTTCACGGTACAGGTGGAGGTCTTTTCCTCCTTGACCGGCACCATGACGGTGTAGGTCGCCGTCTTGGTCTCGGTGACGGGGGTCATCACCGTGCAGGTCTGCTCGACCTCCTCGGTGTAGGGGACCTGGACGGTGTACTCGGCCGTCTTGGTCTCCGTGACGTTTTTGTTGACCGTGTAGTTCACGGTCTTCGTCTTCGTCTCGGGAACCATGACCGTGACCGTCCGGGTCTTCTCCTCGGTCCGCGGCACCCGCTTGTTGACCGTGTAGGTCCGCTCACGGGTTTCCGTCTTGTACTCCATGCAGGTGACCTGCTTCATCTCGGTCACCATCTGCTTCTGGTAAACCGTCCGGGGGCCGCCGCAGGCGGAACCGGCGTCACCGCAACCACCACAACCGCTGCGGACGGCGCCCTCACAGCCACCGGCACCGCCGCCACTGCAGGCGCCGCAATCCCTCGCCCACGTGCTCGTGCACAAGGCCAGGATGGCGACGGCCGGCATGACGCAAGAAAGAACTTTGCGAATCACGCGAACCTCCAGGGAAAAAACAGGGACAAACACGAAAGCGAGTTGGGATCCAACGCGCCCGACCGCCCGTCGATCATCAAAAGAGAAATCTCTCCCGACGACGACCGACACGATCGGCCGCCTGGTAAAATGGATAGGTTACGTTGACTAAAACGGCTTTCAAGGGCTCAGGATGGGCCCCGCCTCCCCGGACGGCGAGAGATCCCTCTTGGTGGTGGTTTCCTGAACCGTCCCGCCCTGGGCTTGCCGCCGTTTTGGAGCCTCTCTGAGCGTGCGGGACCCGCCTGCGGAAGCGGAGTCGGCCCCGGTTTCGGGTATGCGAAACAAGACACTCGGCCGCCGTGTCCCGCGGCGTCCGAATGTCGACCGGGCGGCGAACCACGCCGTGGAGGGGTTCGTGGTCGCTCGACCGCTGGCATGACAGCAGCGGCACGCCGAGTCGTCGGTCGCGTCTGCCGGCTGTGCGGTTGGCGGATGGACGGGTAGGATTTGGGTTCGCCGCGACGACGGTCGAAAGCGGCACTCCACGGCGCCACAGGGAGGTTTGCCACCGTGACTCACTCTCCCCGGAACAGCTGCCAGCATTGGTTTCGAGCCGGCGCCGCGTGCCGGCCGGTGTGGCTGGCCGCGCTGACGGCAGCCGTGTGCCTTGCGACCGGCTGCGGACCGGCGACCGGCGGCCCTCGGTCGCGGTTCGACTCGGTGTCGGCCGAGCCGGAGCTGCGGGGTGCCGAGCGGAGCGTGCCGGAGCATCGCAGGCGACTGGTGCCGCAGGTGATCGGCCGGCCCACGACCATGCGTCCAGACGTCGTCGTCGCGGCCGGCAGAGCCGCCCGACACGCGGATTCGCACGCTGCGCCGGTCAGGCCGGTGTCCAATGAGGCGGCCGCGGCGGAGCCGGCACACCTGCCGCCGCCGGACGAGGGCTCACCCCAGACGGCCGAGATCCGCGACATGCTCGCAGGCTACCTCAAGGACTTCAATCGGCACGACGCCGCCGCCGCCGCTCGCCACTGGACGCCCGCCGCGGAGAACCTCGACCTCGACACCGGCGAGTTGACCCGCGGCCGGGAAGCAGTGCAGGAAGTATTCGCCTCGCTCTTCGAGACCGACGCGGAGGCCGCGATCGACATCGACCTGGGCTCGATCCGCCCGCTGCGCGACGACGTGGCCGTCGTCGACGGTGTGTCGCGGGTGTCGTACGGCGACGGGGAGACGGCCGGCAGCCGCTTCTCGGCCGTCGTCGTCCGGGAGCTGGATCGCTGGCAGCTCGCGAGCGTCCGTGAGGCCGCCTGCCCGGTGCCGGCGGTGCCCCGCCGTCCCCTCGACGAACTGGCCTGGCTGGTCGGTTCCTGGGAGAACGTGGGTGACGGCGTCACCGCCAGCGGCCACTGCTCGTGGTCCGGCGACCGCGCCTTCCTGGCGAGATACCACGTCGTCGCCCCGGCCGGCCGCAGCGGCGAGGCGCCCGCAGCCGGCGACGGCGCGATCCCGGCACTCTTGCCCGCCGGTGCGGTCGGCCGTCGGGAACTCACCGAGATCATCGGTTGGGATCCCGAACGGGAGGCGATCCGTTCCTGGATCTTCTCCTCGGACGGCCGATTCGCCGAGGGCACCTGGACGCGGGACGGCGGCTCGTGGGTGGTTCACCTGGAGGGCCACGGCCTGGATGCGGGTAGGAACGCGACGTGCACGCTCACGCCGGAGGGCCGCGACGCCCTCGTCGTGCGGGCCGAGGGGGTGGGCCTGACGGGGCTGCTGCCGCCGGCCTGCGGCTTCGCCCGTACGGCCCGGTGACTCCCGGCCCTGCCTGCCCGAGAACGAGGCCGCGTCGCCGACCGTCCCTGCGTCGGTCAGCGGGTCGTGGAGGGCGTCTCCGCCAGCTGCTGGCGCTTGACAAAGTAGACCTTCGGATCGTCGATCACCCAGGGGGTGCTCCAGGTCTTGCCGTCGTCGTGGCTGCAGACATTGAAGAAGAAGGTCCTCACCCACTCCGTGCGGTAGGCGTAGGGATATTGCGAGGTGATGTGGTCTTCAGCCGTCAACTCGTCGACGCCCGGGCTGGCGAAGTAGTGGATGACGCCATCGGGTGAGAACGAGATGCCCAGGGTCCACCAGCCGAGCTGCTCGATCGTGGGGCCGCGGATTTCGCCGCCGTTGCGGCCGCTGCGGACGCGGAGGTAGGCCTTGTCCTCCTTCGCCTTCCCGTCGTGGCTGCTCTCGAAGCAGATGAACATGCCGGGCCAGTATTCCTCGACGCCGTAGAGGCCCTCGTCGGGGTGGTCGTCGCCTGTGATCACGGCGTGCGTGAAGCAGCCCGTGCGGAAGCCGAAGCTCGGGCCGTTGCGGTTCTCCCATTGTTCGAAGGGCGGCAGGTAGACCCGGACCACGAAGCTGGGGCTGTCGCCGACCGACATGCCCCGGCTGGCGAACTTGCCGAGGTTGTAGATCAGGTCGTCCTGCTGCATTTCGTAGGAGACGCGGCCGGGTACGCCGCCGTGCAGCGTGGCGATCTGCAGGCCGTGGCCGCTGCCTTCGAGTCCAGGCGCCGGCAGCTCCACCCGCTTGACCACGTCGGGCGTGCCTCGCTTGGGCCCCTCAAACCAGCGACCATTGCTGCTCTTGCCGAGCGGACCACGGACCCGCTTGTCCTGCTCCTCGGAACTCTTGGGGTGGTTGTAGGACCACTTCCAGTTCTCGTCCTCGAAGTCGTCGACCACGTTCTTGACGAGCGTGCCCGTGCCCGGGACGAGCGGGGGACGATCCGGCACCGGGCCGACCACCTTGCCCGACGGCTGCGGCCCGCGGAGCGCGCGGCCCAGACGGAACGGAGGCGCTGCGTGCGACGAGGCCGCCGCGATGGCGATGCAGGTCAGGGCCGGGGCCAAGGCCGATCCGATCCGGATGCTTGAGCGCATAACGATCCCTTTCGCGGCGTGAACGTTGGGCCGGGCGAACGCATACCCCAACTCGTTTCGGTATCGGCCTCGCGACGCCTAGGGCCGCGATTCCGCGGTCATTCGCGTCAGGGCCTTCGCCCCTTGGCCCATCGCCCCCTGGCCCGCGGCCACCGACGCCTCCCTGGCCTGCCCGGGTTCGCCAGTTTCACGGCCCCGGCTCGGCGTTAGGGGAATCGGGCCCGAATCCTCTGGCGGGCGGTGGCCAAAACCGTCATATACGCCCGCCGCGAGGTTCGACCCATTTCCTCTCGTCACCGATCCATGATCGCCACGTGCATCGTGCGGCCCGCGATCCTGTTTCGACCCCTACTTCTCGCCACCGCCATCGGTCTGGTCGATGCGCGGGCTGCCGAGCCGTCGCCAGTGCGGTCGCACCTGCAGCCTGTGTCGGAAATCGCGCGGTCGCCGGTCACCGGCGAGGGCCTGGGCATCCGGGTGTCGCGGGCCTCGGCGGTGCTCAGGCAGCAGCTCGCACTCGAGCGCGGCGCCGGACTGGTGGTGGAGGATGTCGCGGGCGGCAGCCGGGCCGCCGCCGCGGGACTGGTGCAGCATGACGTCCTCGTGCGGCTCGACGATCAACTCCTTGTGTTGCCCGAACAGTTCGACGCGCTGCTTGAGGCCGCGGCTCCGAGCGACCAGCTGACCTGCACCGTGCTGCGGGGTGGTCGCACCCTCGCCATCCCGCTCGTCGCTGGCCACGCTGCCAGCCGACCGGCCACGGCGGCGGTCAAGTCGCCCGCGCGACGGCCCCTGCGGCCGACGGCCTCCGCCCTCGCGATCACCCGGCCCGCCGCACCGGAAGACGAGGCCGCCGGCCGCCTCCGGCAACTCGCTGACGAAACGCTCCTCCGCCAAGACACCGACTTCGAGATCAGGCTCAGTCGCGGTGACGCGACACGGCTGCTCGTGCGGGAGCCCGGTGGTCGGATCGTCTTTGAAGGACCAATCGATGCGGCGGCCGACCGGGCGCACATGCCCGCCGCGGTCCGGAGCCGCGTGGCCGAGATGGAGCGGCTGCTCGAGCCCCGATCGGCGGTCCCCCGAGATGCGACCGGCACGCGACCGGTCGCCGAAATCGGCCGCCTCGACATCAAGCCCGTGGAACTGCGGTGAGGCGGCGAGCGGACAGGCTTACCAGCGGGCCTCGGCCACGTCCCGCGACCAGTGGCCGCCGGTCGAGCGACCGCCCCCCGTGGCCCGCACCGCCGTGCCGCTCGACTGCCAAGGATTCGGCCCGGCCAGCCCTGCCCCGGGCAGGCTGATCACCCACGGCCCCGCGCCCCGCGCCAAGCGGCCGAACGACTCCTCGAGTTGCCGCTGCCGTTGCTTGGCGATCCGCCGGGCCCGCCGTCGCTCGGCCCCGGCCGTGGCCGTCGCAGAGGCGAGCCTCGTCCGCTCGCCGGCCTCGCCGGCGGCGTGAATCGCGTCCTCGTACCGCTGCTGGCCGAGCAGGTCGCGGGCCGACTGCAGCGCCGTCTCGGCCGGCCGAACGTCCACCTTCACGCCCTCGGCGTACCACGAGGCGGCCCGCCGCACGAGCCCCTCGGCATCGGCCAGGTCGGCGGCCGCCTGCGCCGCCAACTGCGCATCCTCGGCCGCCCGGTGCCTCGTCGAGATCACCGCCAGGCACGTGGCGGCGCAGTCGGCCTGTCGCTCCGCCTCCTCGAGGACCGCGACGGCCCGGAAGTAATGCTGTCGTTTCGCGTCGGCCTCGCCGCGGCCCAGGTGGCTGGCAGCCGCGGTCACGTTCGCGGCGTCGAGCGCGTCGCCGGCCAGCGACGCTTCGTGGTTGGCGTCGGCCAGCAGCCTGTCGGGATCGGCGCCCGGCTCCCTCAGCCGCCAGCCTACGCCACGGCGGTCCGCCACCTGCCGGCGGAGTTCGGTGATCCGCTCCACGAGCTGACGGCGCCGGTCATCCGCCGACTCGATCGCGTCGATCTCGCCGCGGAGGTCGGCCAGCGACGCATGCGATTCCTGGAGCCGGCCGTGGGCGGCCACCGGGTCGGCCTCCAGGTCGTCGCCGCCGAGGTGCCGCTCGCGGGCGGCCGCGGCCAGCGTGGCCTCGAACGGGGCGGCCGACCGTGACCGCGTGGCCAGGGCGTCGAGCCGGGCGCTGACGGTCGCCAGGTCCAGGTCGACGGCGGTCACGAGTTCCCGCGTACGCTCGTACAACGACTCGAGCGCGTCGAGCGGGGTCAGGCAGGAGGCGGCCACCTCGTCTGAGCGGCTGCCGCGCATCGGCGGCGTCGAGCATCGCGATCACGTCGTCGCTGGCCTTCGTGCCCAGGAACGACTCCTCGCCGAAACGCTTGTCGGCCCACTCCCAGACGTTCATCAGCGAGAGCCACCGGTCGCGGTAGCGGCCGATCGCATCCTGGACGTCGTCGTAGGCCTTGCGGGTCATGCCAGTCATGGGCGTCTTGAAGTCGGCGTCGGCGTGCGGGAGCATGCGGTGGCGTTCACACTGTGCGTCGAGCAGGTCGGAGAGGGCGACCACCTCCTGCTTGAAGGTGGCCAGCCGGTCGCGGGCGGCCACCCGGCGGCGGACGTGCCGCAGCCGCAGG
This sequence comes from Planctomycetota bacterium, assembly GCA_016872955.1. Classification (GTDB taxonomy): domain Bacteria; phylum Planctomycetota; class Planctomycetia; order Pirellulales; family UBA1268; genus QWPN01. Next base: position 615 of record VGYP01000067.1, on the reverse strand, counting down.
AAGGCCAGCCAGCCAACCACCGCCGCCGCGACCAAGCCGGCGAGATAGAGGGGCAGCGTGCGGGCGCGGCGGACGCGGGCGGCGATGCGATCCCGGATCGTCCCCTCCGTCGCGGCCACCAACTCCGCCAGGCCGTCGGCGTAGCGCATGTCCTTAGCGCGGGGTACGAACACCCGCTTAATCACGTCCCGCTCGAGATCGTCGAGATCGAGGCCAGCCTCGGCCAGCAGCGACGGCGGCACGTCCATGGCGAGTGACCGGTCGCCGATGTCGAGCAGGATCGTCACGTCGCCCGCCGGGCCGTAGCTGCCGCCCTGCGTGCGGGCCTCCCACCAGCGGTCGACGAGCCGGGGCAGGAGGCCGGCGGCACCCTCGTCGTCATCGCTGGAATCGACGACCACGACCCGGTAGTCGCGGCCGCCCGCCGCCTTGACCCTCGCCACGGCCTCGCGGACCGCAGCGAAGTCGTCGGTGATGCCCGGCGACACGATCACCGTCGCCGCGTCGGTCGGCGGGGGCAGCGTGGCGGGCTGCTCCGCGGCCGCGAGCGAGTCCAGGATGAGCACGGTCGCGACGAGGGAAGACGCGAGCGTCGGCATGGCGGTCAGGTCCTTC
>VGYP01000066.1 GCA_016872955.1 Planctomycetota bacterium | reverse complement strand
GGCCGCGAACAGACCGCGGGAACACCCTCCAGCCCGCCGTTTCGGCCCATCGGCAGAGCGCCCCGCCGATCAGGCCGCTCGCTCCGGTCACCACCAGCTTCACGAGGGCGAAGCCTCCAGCAGCTTTTGGAGCAGGCCACGGTTCCAGTCCGTGAACTCGCGAACCCACGCCCGCCGCAGGTGTGGATCCACCGTCCAATCGCCATGACGGCGAAGCACGTCGGCCGCCTCCCGCGGCCCAGGCGGGAGGTGGAGCACCAGGCCGGCGGGCAGCGCTGCCGCGAAACTATCGGGAAAAGAGATCACCGCCGTGGCCGGGGCGTGGGCGATCGATTTCACAAGTGCTGCCTCGATCGGGGCGGTCCAGAGCGAGGGAACGACTGTCAAGGGGGCGCACCGTACCTGAGCAGCCAGGCCCGTGTCCCATGACATCGTTTCAAAGATCGCGTTGCTTGGAACGACGTCATTCCGGGGCCGTGGGCAGGGGAACAAAAACCGCCGCTCGGGCATGGCTTCCGCCAGCCGCAAGGCCCATGGCCCTCCCTTCGCATCGAGCCAGGTTCCGTGGTACACCACATCGGCCAGAGGCACGGCCTCAGGGGGAGGGGTGTCAAGGTCGTCAAAGTCATCCGTCCAGAGGCCGATCGGCCGTACTGACACACCGCTTCCGGCATACTGCCGCACGAGCGAGGCGTGGCCGGCCGTCTGCGTCCAGAAGACCACCTGCCCCAGAAGGGCCTGCCGCTGCAGCGTTTCACCGAATACCAACGCCCACCGGTCGCGGATGGGAAACGGGCGGCAGCCTAACCGCCGGGCGGCTTCCAGCCCCTCGTCGAGGCAGCGGCGGCACGGGCCAGGCTCGCCCGAGACGTGGTTGTACGACCGGACGCAAAAGAACGATGCGTCGAGCACGAACAGTTCCGTCTTCAGGCCGGACAGGCCGCGGCGGCGGATCACCTCGGTGAGCCAGCGGGTGCCGATCTCCTGCGGGTGGAGCACGAGCATCCGCTGGCTGCCGATGAACGCCGGCTGCCGAATGAGCCAGTGGCGTGAAGCCTGCCTCCCGTAGTGCCGCACGACCTCACGAACGAGCCCGAGCGGGTGCCTCGCAACCATCGACCGCGCCACATTCGCGCGGTTGCCAACGACAATGAATCGAACATCAAGGCCTTTGGCATCCCGCTCCGCCATCAGGCTGCGGAGGAGCCGGCCGGTACCGCCGCGGGTCGTGGGGGCGATTCCTGAGACCACGGTGAGCTTCGACGGCAGACGCCCCTTGGCAACGACTGTCAACGGCTGGATCCAAATGGCGCCAGCCCACCGATCGCCGCGGCCAGGGCCGACCTCAGTCGATCTCCCCGCCCATCGGGCAGGGCGACCAAAGTGCCGTGGAAAACCGGCGTCGCGGGAACCGGATCGGACGCAAGCTCAAAACAGCCGTAGCCGAGTTCCTTCAGGAACTCCAGAAACTTCTCTGGCGTCGCATCATTGGCCGCAAGCAGGGCCGGATCGAACTCAGCGATGAGCACCGGGCTGAACCGCTGCAGGGTGCGAACGGCGCCCCGCAGGGCGCCCAACTCGCTTCCTTCGCAATCCAGGACGATCACCGACGGTCGCAGCAGGTGCTCGTCCACGGCGTCGTCGATGCGCATGACTGGCACGTGCGTGACGACCGCGTCGGCGTGTCGGACCGAAGCATGCACGATCGGCCCGCCGCTGGAATATTCCAGCTTGCCGGGAACCGACCACAGCGGCCGCGGCGGGCCGGGCTCGTCGGCCGCAAATGCTTGGAGCACGATCGCGTCGTCGATGCCCGCGCCCCCGAGGTTGCGGCGGAGCCGTGAGACACACTCCTCCAGCGGTTCGATGCACGCCACACGGCGGCCCGGAGCCAGCGCGCGGGACAGAGCAATCGAAATGATTCCCACGTTGGCGCCGACATTGATCCCATCGCCTTCGCCGACCAGCACAGGAAGGACCACCAGCAAATCGGGCTCGTAGTTTCCGCACCCGAGGGCTCGCAGAGCCAGATCGCTGCGGGCATCGAGATGGATGTCGGCGTCGAGATTGTCGAAACGCACCACGATCTCCCCACCCTGAATCCTCCGGCTGGCAGCGTGGAGATGCCACATTGGGTCGGTCACCTGCCGGGGCATGAGCACACGGTCGCCGATCAGCAGACGGCGAAGCCGCCCGATGGCCCGGGCGGCCCAGGATCTGCGGCTTCCGCCCTGCCGACTCACGGCCTCTCCTCAAGCCGCGGCGGGAAGATGGCTCGCGCGTAGAGTTTCAGGATCGACCATGGGAACCACCATCCTCCGTTTCGCCATACGAGCCGTGCCAACTGCCACGGCGGGCAGCCCGTGGGACGGTGGAGTTCCCGAAGCCGCTGCCAGAGCGGCACATCCGGCCGCTGCCAGAGGGGCGTGCCGTTCGCTGCGCACGTGCCCACGCTCCCGGGCACGAGCCAGGCCGGCACGTTGGCCCGTCGCGCCCGCACGCCATAGTCCACGTCGGCGAAGCCGTGCCGATATGCGGCCGACAAAGGCCCGAGGATCCGGAACGCCGCCCGGCTGACCAGGACGACGTTGCCGTTGAACAACTCGATTCGACAGATCTCGTCGGTGAGCGGCGCCACGCCGGAGTCGACCAGGGCACCGTACGTCGGGGTCGCCGCGGGATCCTCGGGATTCCGGGTGGCCCCGACAACGATGCAGGCTTCGCCATTTCCCGACTGCCGCTCGCCACACGCGGTCAGGATGCGTGAGATCGCGTCGCGATCGAGCACCACATCGTCATTGAGCCAGAGGTAGGCGTCGAAGTCATGACCGGCGGCCTCCTTCCAGGCGAGCCGCATCCCGCCGCACCAATAAAGCGTGCCGTTGCCAGGGATCACGTGCACGTGGGGCAAGCTCGCCCGCACTGCGGCCGCCGTGCCGTCGGTCGAAGCATCGTCCGCGAGAAAAATGTCGCAATGGACGAGGTCGCCCGCCGCTCGGCAGGAGCCTTCCAGAGCCGCCAGGCATGCAAGCGTCTGCTGCCGACGATCATGGCACGCCATCAACACCGCCAGCCGCCAGCCAGGTGAGACCACGGCCTCGGGAAGCCTGGTCGGCATCAACTGGCCGCGACCCCGCTGGCAAGGGAGGCGGAGTTCGCTGCGTGCCAAGCTGTCGGTCGACATGTCGCCCGAAGGCCCATGCCCGCGACTTTTTCGTCGGCGGTGAGTTGCATCCAAAGCGCAACCAGTCCGCCCAGACCCAGAAACGACCCGTTGTCGAGCCCCCCTGAAACAAAGGTCAGTACCGCCCAACCCATGAGCGATGGTCCCACCACCAGGACGGGTGGCGGAACAGCAGATCGTCGCCGCGAGCCGAGTATCGCAGCGGTCAAGCCAATGAGCGGCCGCAGGTAGACGAGGTAGAGAACTGCGGCGAATATGAACATCCCACCCTTCTGCAACCACCCCAGCACCGCAATGTGGGGTGTGTTGGTCCAGTATCCAAGCGGCGTGAAGAACATCCCACCCAGACCCGTGCCGAACACCCATTCGTCGGCCTTGAGCGACCGAAGAAGGTCCTCCGCCTCGTTTACTCGGGCCAACATCGTGCCGTCGCTCAAGAGTCCACTGCTATTGGCGAATCGATCGCCCAACTGCGTGTAACCGGCCAGCAGGTCGCCCGCCACGATTTGCCTCACTAGCACCGCGACGCCAATCAGGCTGAACGCCACGCCCACCCGGCGGAGTTGCTGGCCGCGCCCCTTCATTCGCGGGTCGCGGGCGAGTGCCGACAGCACGAGACCAAAGCAGAGGCCCTGCTGAATGAACAGCGACCGGGTAGAAGTTCGGATTGAGGCCGCAAAAAAAAGGAGCCCGAAGCAGACCGCGAAGAAGGTGACCCAGCGACGCGAACGAGGCCCGAAGCACATCATCGCTAGGCTGATCATGATCGTGCCGCAGTTGCTCACAGGGTAGAGACTCCACGACACGGCCCGCTTGGTGCTTGTATCGATCTGGTGGCCGAGCGTGCTCTGGAAGTCAAGCATGAGAATGACCGCCAGCACCGTCACCGCCATAAACGCAAAATACCAGCGCAGCAAGCCGCTACTGATGCCCATCCGCATCAGCATGAAACCAACGAAAAACCAGCGGATGATGTAGAGATCCGAGCGCACCATGTACGAACCCGCCCCGTGCCGCAGCACACCGATCGCGAGCACGTAGGCCAGGCAGGCGAGCCCGAAGAGAACGATCGCGCGCGTGACCAGCCATGAGTAATACCGCAGATCCATGGCCAGGGCGGCGAGGATCGCCACCGCGGTTAGCAGATAATGCGGCGGAACCCCAAAAATCCGCCGTGAAACGAAAAGTTCGGACTCATACCCGATTTCCATCGGGAGGATGATCGCGAACAGGCCGCAGGCGAAGAGCAGACGGACAAGCCTGTGGCCGCCCGACACGAGTCCGCTTGCCCGGACAACGGCGGGCGGCAGGATCTGGGCGAGAGCCGGCACATATCGCCTTACCACGGCCGGCTGGGGCGGCAGCGACTCGGTGGCATCCTGCCCCGGGCGAGAAACCGTCGGCGCCGAGAACGTCGCAGGCGTCACGAATGCTCCCGTTGCATAGGATTTACGATCGCGGCCAGGCCCCGACCATCCAGCCCGACAACTTCCTTCCCTGCCGGATGACCTCCGCCACGATCCCGGCGAGCTGGGCATGACATTCTTTATTCATTCCCAGCCACCGCTCGAGAGAAAGTGTACCGAGCAGCACGGCGGCCGCCAGCAATCCGCCGAAGACGATCATCCTGGCGGCTGCCAGCCCGGCTGGAAGATACGCTGCCCCGATTACGAACCCGGCCGCGGCCAACGGTACCGCCACCGGCCGCAGCCAGGTGCGAACGGGATGGGCATCGCCCAGCCGCATGGCTGTCGTTAGGGTGGCCAGGGGCAATACCGGCAAACCTAGGAGGGGAGCGTAGTAGAGCCAGGGGGCTCCGAGGAGCCACGCCGCGAGGCAGAGCGGCCCGAACAACGCCACCTGGAGGATCACCGACGCGTCGAACGCAGAACGCGACAACCCCCTGGCCAGCCCCAGCGTGACCGGCACGATCATCAGGGCGAAGGCCAATCCAAACAGGCTGAAGGCCAGCACGGCCGGCCGGCACGCGGGGGCGATGGCTGCCCCAGCGACGAGGCCAATCACCGCCTCGCCGCCCCACGCCATCACCACGAAGGCAGCGGCTGCCAGCGACACGACATACCAGTGCATCGACGCGGCGATCCGATCCACCCGGCTGGCCTCGGCCGAGCGTAGCGACCCAAGCAGCGGAACAAGGTGCTCGACATGCTGGGCGAGAAACGTGTGGATCGTAATCCAGAGTCGCTTCCCGATCGCCCAGGGCGGGACGGCCGCCGGCCCGCACCATGTCGTGATCACCAACTCATCGACCCCTGTCGTCAGGGATGCCAAGGCATTGCCCATCAACAGCCAACTGCCGTACCGCGCCAGGCCTGGCAACTCACCGAATCCCGGCAGCGGCCGAACGAGCCACGGCACCGCCTGCACCGCCAACCAGGCCGTGATTCCAGTGCCGATAAAGGCCGCTACAGCGGACACCGCGGCCATCGTGAGCAGAGACGGAAACAGAGGAAGCAGCACGCACGCCGCCACTCCCGACGCGAACGCCAACGGCGTGGTCGCGAGCGTCACCAAGTCATAACGATTCGCCGCCCGCAGCGTTGTCCCCAGAACAAGGCTGATCTGCGTGAGCACGTGGGTCAGCCCGCAGATCAGGATATAAGAGGCCGCGACCTGCGGCTGTAGTGGACACTGTGTCCAGCGGGTGAACCAAGGAGAGACGGCGAACAACACCAGCGCCGGGATCGCAGCGGACAGCCCGAACACGATAAGCAGCATTCCGATCAGCCGGCGGCCGCGGAGCTCATCATCGGCACCGATCGCCGCTGCGAGCGAAGGCAAGGCCGCACTCCCGAGTCCTAGCGTTGCGAATCTACCGAAGATTGAAAATACGGCCGCGACGGTGATCGCGTAGCCTGCTTGTTCGAGCCCGAGGTACCTTAGGGTCAGCCCGCCGAAAAGCAGGGCCAACACCGGTGTTGCCAACACCGCCAGTGTGCTCCATACCGTGTTGCGGAGGATCACCCGCAACAGCGAGCCTCCGTCACTGCCTCGTAACAGCTTCACTCGGAGATCTCAAATCGATCGACTCGTCCGTCGCCGCAGTCGCAATGCTTTCCAAACAGCATGCTGGCTAAGGCACGTCGCACCACACCTGGCAGCACACTCAAAAGACAGCACAAGCCCAAAAACGGCTTTACTCGGAGTGGACAAATGAGAAACGTTCGGGCAACGTCGACAAATGAGACTCGATTACAGCCTGCCAGCATCCGTTTGCCATTGCCCAGGACTCGACAACAGTGCATTTGCTATGTTTCCCTCTAAGCCCAAATTGATGGTGTTCGTGCACACCTGGAAGCCTCATTCGGCAGGCCGTGATGCCAGCCATTCAGTTGTGCCATCGGTGCTGGCATTGTTGAAGACCCGTATCTCGCACTTGTTGGAAGGGAGTGTGCTTGCCAAGAGGGGGATAAGGGTCTCACGGAGCGACTCCAATCGATTAAATGTTGGGATGGCTATCGTGAGCAACGGTTCTCCGCCATCGGGGGAGTGACGCGCAGTGTCGCTAGCCATGACGGCGGCAGAGACTGAAGGAACTAACTTTCTCAGCAACATGTTCCAGTGATTCCGTATCTAATCCGGGGTACACGCCCAGAAACAATGCCCGTCGCATGAGTGCATCGGCACCGACAAGTGATCCGACGTGCCGAAACGCGCGGGGCCGGCGGCGGGCGAGGTCGTGAAACACGGGCTGGCGGAGCAGGTTGCCGCCGAACAGCATCCGGCTGGCGATCCCGTGGGCATCGAGGTGACGGACCAGATCGGTACGACTGAAGGGGGCGTCTTCCCGAACCAGCAGCATGAATCCGAACCAAGACGGGTCGGTGCGGCAACCGGAGGCATCCCAGGAAAAACCGTCGCTGCTCCAGCCGGTGGCGTGCGTCGGCAGCGAAAACTCGATCACATCCTCAAGGTCGGCCAGCCCGGCTCGCAACGCCTGCCAGTTCCGCCGCCGGGCCTCCACGAATGCCGGCAGCTTCTTCAGTTGCTGGCGACCGATCGCCGCCTGGAGGTCGAGCGGCTTGAGGTTGTAGCCGAGATGGCTGTAGATGTACTTGTGGTCATAGCCCTCCGGCAGGTCGCCGAGCTGCCAGCCGAACCGCTTGTTACAGGTGTTGTCCTTGCCGCTCGGGCACCAGCAGTCGCGGCCCCAGTCGCGGAAGCTCTCGACCAGCACCCGGAGCGGAGCACGGGACACCACGTTCACGGCGCCCCCCTCCCCCATCGTCAAGTGATGGGGCGGATAGAAGGATTGCGTGGAAAGATCGCCCCAGGTTCCGGTCGGTTTGGTGAGCGTCCCTTCCGCCGTCGGCATGGTGTATGTGGAGCCGAGCGAGTCGCAATTGTCCTCGATCAGCCAGAGGTCGTGACACCGGCAGAAGTCGAGGACTGCGCGGAGGTCGAACGGGTTTCCCAGTGCGTGTGCCATCATGACGGCTTTCGTCTTGCCGGGAACGTACGCATCGTCCAACTGATCCACGCGGGCGTTGCCGGTGACCGGATCGTTGTCGATGAACACCGGCACGCAGCCGTGCTGGAGGATGGGCGCCACCGTGGTCGGAAATCCGGCGGCGCACGTGATGACCTCGTCGCCCGGCTCTAGCCGCCGGCCGGCCGGAAGTTTCGGTGAGGTGAGGGCCGCGAATGCGAGCAGGTTGGCCGAGGAACCGGAGTTCACGAGCACCGTGTGCCGCACGCCGAGCCACGCCGCCAACTCCTTCTCGAAGGCATCCCCCTCGGGGCCGAGCGTCAGCCAAAAGTCGAGCGTGGCGGCTACGGCAGCCTCGACCTCGGCTTCGGTGAACACGCGACCCGCGTAGGGAACCACCGGCGCGGCGGGCTGAAACCCGCTGCGCAGAGGATCGCCGGCAGGCCGGTTTGCGGCATGCACCAGGCGCGAGTAAGCCCCCACGAGGCGAAGAATTTCTGCCCGCAGGGCATTCGGATCGTCGGTCATCAGGTTCCCGTCCTCGTGGTGGCGCTCACGGCCCAGGGCTGGCCCGCGGTGGCGGCTTCCGTCGTGTAGGCGGCAATCTGCCGCCGGGTGCGGTTGGCGATGCCCGCCGGGCCGGCTGCCGCCGACTCCCGATACCAGGCGACGGTTTCCGCGACCGTGCGCTCGAACGACCACACCGGCCGCCAACCGAGCAGCCGCGCCGCCTTGTCGTTGGCCAGATGGAGCAACCGGGCCTCGTGCGGAGCCTGGCCGTCCGCTGCGTCGGCCCACTCCCCCGGCCAGTGGGCGAGCAGGGCGTCCACCAGGGCACTCACGTTCCGAGTGCCTCCGGCATCCGGCCCGAAGTTGAACGCCGAGTCGAGCGGCTCGCCGGCGGCGGGGCCTGGCACGCCGTCCAAACAGGCCGCCAGCCAGAGATAACCCGCCAGGGGCTCGAGCACGTGCTGCCACGGTCGCGTGGCGAGGCGGTTGCGGATCGGAATCGGCCGGCCCGCCTGGAGGGCCCGCACGCAGTCGGGCACGATCCTGTCGGCGGCCCAGTCTCCGCCGCCAATCACGTTGCCGGCCCGCGCCGTCGCCACCCGTACGGCCGAGGCGCGGAAGAAGCTCGCCCGCCAGGCGGCGGTGGCGAGCTCCACCGCCGCCTTGCTCGCGCTGTAGGGGTCGTGCCCGCCGAGGGGATCCTCCTCCCGATAGCCATACATCCACTCCCGGTTGTGGTAGCACTTGTCGGAGGTGACCACCACGACGACGCACCGGGAGGTCGTCGCCCGCACCGCCTCCAGGAGATTGATCGTGCCCGTCACGTTCGTGGCGAAGGTCTCCACCGGCTGTTCGTAGGAGGGGCGAACCAGAGACTGGGCCGCCAGGTGGAAGATGAAATCGGGCCGCGTGGAGTGAACCACTTCGGCGATGGTGGCGGCGGATCGGACGTCGCCGACGACGTGCTGCACCCGGGCCGCCAGGCCCAGCTGATCGCACAGCGCGGGATCCGTGGCCGGCGGCAGGGCGTAGCCGATGACCTCGGCCCCGAGGCCGAGCAGCCACTCCGACAGCCATGCCCCCTTGAAGCCGGTGTGCCCGGTCACCAGGACCTTCCGGCCCGCGAATCGGCCGCCGAACGGACCGTTCACTCCCTCACCATATCTTCCAGGGCGCCTGGCCGGTCGCCCAGAGCCGATTGAGGAGTGCGAACTCCTGGTACGTGTCCATCGGCTGCCAGAAGCCGTGGTGCCGGTAGACGCCCAGCCTGTCGGAGGCCGCCAGCCGCTGGAGCGGCCCCTGCTCGAGCATCACGCCCGGGTCGTCGGGCAGCTCTGCGATCAGGCCGCGCTCGCACACCATGAAGCCGCCGTTGATGTAGCCCCCTTCGGCCTGGGGCTTCTCGTTGAACCCCGCCACTGTGGCGTCGCGGAGCGACAGCTCACCGAATCGCCCCGGCGGATGCACGGCGGTGAGCGTGCAGAGGTTGCCGGAAGCCCGATGGGCGGCGACGACCGCCGGCACCGGCACGTCGCCCACGCCGTCGCCGTAGGTCAGCAAAAACCGCTCGTCATTGCCGAGATGCCGATCGATCGACCTGATCCGCCAGGCCGTCATCGACTCCGCACCTGTGTCGGCGAGGGTGATCGTCCAGTCTTCCTCGTCGTGATGGCCATGGAATCGCACGTCTGCCCGGCGGCCGAGCGAGAGCGTGACATCACAGGTGTTCCAGAGATAGTTCCGGAAGAACTCCTTGATTAGTTCCCCCTTGTATCCCAGGCAGAGCACGAACTCCTTAAAGCCGTGCGCGGCGTAGATCTTCATGATGTGCCAGAGGATCGGCCGGTCGCCGATGGGCACCATCGGCTTGGGGCGATACTCCGTCTCCTCGCGAAGACGCGTGCCCTTGCCGCCGCAGAGAATGACGACCTTCATGCCGGATCGGAAGGAAAGTTCACGGTCACTTGACAAACACCGGGTCGAGCCAAGCTCCCCAGCAACTTGCGTTGTTTCCCGCGGCCCGAGTTCGCAACTCGACCCGAGTGCCGTTGTTCAGCGGAACGTCGAACCTCGCTATTTGCTCGCGTGCCGTGAGCGCCGGCGATCTCCAGACGACATCGCTGTCGATCGCAATTTCCATGGTCATGGCAGAAGCCGGCTGGTCGTCTTTTCCCGCCATTGAGAAGACCCCTGCACCGCCCTTCAGCCGACGGGCGCCCGCCGGCGGGCGGAAGGCGATCATCGCGGTGCTTTGGGACTTGGGTGGCGTGTAGATGCCCTTCGCATATGGAACACCACCGCAGGTATAAGCCTGACCGTTGAACGTGCCGTTCTTGGTGACCCCGCCATACACCTCCATCGACTCCAGTTCCTGGAGATCCGCCAGCGCGACCGTTTCACCGCTGCCCGCGCCGCTGCCAGAGAGCGACGCAATCCGCTTCTCCAGCATCGCCCGCTCAAGCCCCTCCGCCCCGCTCACCGCCTCGTTGTAGAACTGGAGCGACCGCTGTTGGGCGGCGTCTTCCATCGGGCCCTTTTGGCTCTCCGCCAGACTCCACCAGGCGTCACCCAGGGCGATCTGCTCCCGGAGGGTCTTGGCGCCATTCAATTCGAGTTGGGCGAGCCGGGCGAGGGAGGGATTGCCCGCCTTCATCAAGAGCGGCAGTCCCTCCGCCCAGCGGCCCTTCAGAAGACAAAGCAGCAGGCCGGCTTCGGCGTTCAACTCCGTTTCGGCCGGCGACGCCTTGAGTTCCTCCAGCACGGCGGTCAGCCGCTTGTCCATCTTCTCCCGATCCTTGACCATCATCGCCAGGCGGTTGATCTGCGCGACCAGTTCCGGATCCTTGCCCTTTCGGGCCAGCCCCTTTGCGAGCAGGATGGCTTTCGCCGCCGTCTCGAACTGCCCCCGATCGACCGCGGTCCGAACGATCGCCGCGCATTCGGAAGCCAGACGACCCGCGGCCGTGGCCGGAGCGGATGAGGAGAGTTGTTTGAGAACGTCGAACATCAGATCGACCAACTCGACCTGGAACTCGCCGGAGAGGGCCTTGGCCGTCGAGATCGCAAGATCGACCTGCCCTCCCTCGCTCGCCAGCCGCAGCGACTCAGCTTGCAGGGCCCACCTGTCGGCCTTGTTGGTCGTCGATTTCAGCAACTCGAGAATCTCGCCCGCCAGCGCAGCCTTGTCGGCCGGCCGCAACGGCCCGGAATACCGCTCGCGAAACACCGCCTTCACGCGGCTTGTCGCCGTCGCCGCTTCGGTCGCGCCCGGCCGCGGGTGCCGTTTCTCCGGCGTGGGACTGGCCGGGCGCGCCGGACCTTCGGCCTGGCGTGCCGGCACGGGAGCAGGCGCCGTTCTCTCGGCTTCCTCCAACAGTCCGGCCAAATCCTGGGCAAGCACCGGCGTCCCGCCGACAAGCAGGTACACGAAGACCACGGGGAGCCAATGCCGTATGTTCATGACACTGTCTTTCTTCGGACCTCTCATCGCATGAGAGTCATCAGGGGACTCACCACGGGGGGATTGCCGTGCACCAATGACTCTTCCGGAACGTTCACCCGCGCCCATGACTGGCTGCTGATCCGAGC
>VGYP01000065.1 GCA_016872955.1 Planctomycetota bacterium | reverse complement strand
GCCAAGCGGCTCTCGTGGCAGGAGACGGCCGATGCCTTCAGCACGACCTGGGACAACGTGTTTCGTTCCGTGAAACACGTAGTCGAATGGGGCCTCGCCACCTGGTTCCGGGCCCGCGGCACCATCTCGTCGGGCGTCGTCGAGGGCTTCCGCGGCACGGCGAAACTGACCACCAGCACAGCGTTCGGCTTCCGAACACCGCAGGGCATCGAAATCGCACTCTTTCACGTGCTCGGCCAACTACCCGAGCCCGGGTTCACCCACAGATTCTGCTCAGGAGGCTTATCGTTGTGATGATCGTGCTTGAAGACCGCGGTGACACCGTACCGTTCCAGATGAGGCAACCAGTGCTCGCGGATCGCGAGCGACCTAGAAGTGTCGATCGGCCGCTTTTCGGGCAGCGCCTTGGCCGTCCCATACGCGGGAAAGTGTTGCTCACGAAAAGAAATCGCTGGCCCTGGCGGGATGCGAGCGTGGCCGCCAACCATTCCGACTGCAGTCCAGCCACAGGCTGCGTGTGCCCGGAGTCGACCAGCACCAGAGACAAGTAGTCCCCACATCGACGGCGCAGAATGACCGCTCACCTGACCGACGCAACAGCGTCGAGAAGTAGGTCGAATCTCGCACTTGCCTGGCGTTGTGTCCTCCGCACACCTCCTGGTTGCCGATCACGGTGACCAGTGACCTGAGACACCGATCCGCGGCCAGACCGGCCTTCGGCCAGGAACCAAGCCAGTCGATCCAGCTGGTCGCGACAACGCCGTTGTCGTAGGCCTGATCGCCACCGAGCAACGCGAAGTCAGGCTCGGGCTTCGCGGTGCAGAGGTTCATCCAATCCAGGGCCGAACGATCGTGCAGCATGTCGCCACCGGCAACGAACCGCACGGGTCGCTGGAGACGGGCCGGCATCTTGCGCAAGCGCTACGCTTGCGCTGGCTCGGGTTTGGAACCGATGCCGAACGCAGAGGTGCGATCGGGCGTGAGTCCGATGATCTCGACACGCCGCCACTGCAGCAACGAGGGCTCGACCTGGCAGTGATCTGCCTCGGCGGATGACCACTCGTCGGCACCTTCGGCACGATACCAGACGGTGTCCGTGTGCCGGGGATAGAGATTCACCCAGTCGATGACGGCACCGGTCGTGGGATCGTCAGGCCGGGTGACATAGAGGCCGACGATATCATGGGCCACCACCTACGGCATCGCGGCCGCCAGCAGAAAAAATACGACCGGTGCGAGGCGACGGATCCGCGTTGACGCGTGCGGCATCGAAGGTTCATCCTCGGGAATCCGTACACTGAAACACAGTGCCGGCGATGTAGGACATCCGTTGCATCCCACCGGCTCACCCTCACGCAGGCCAAACGTCGAAGTCCACAGACTGCGAGGCTGTTCTTGAATCCCCTGGCCATCCCCTACGATCTCGATCCGGTGGCGATCGAGGCCTATCGCCGCGACGGCTGGGTGCGACTCGATCGCGTGCTCACGGCGGCCGACCTGCAGCCGTTTCACGACGCGATCGTCAGCCACACGATCGGGTTTGCCGCCGGGCTCGCGCCGCTCGCGCAGCGCGACACCTACGGCAAGGCGTTCATCCAGTACACCAACCTCTGGACGAAGCACGATGAAGTGCGGCCCTTCACGCTCGCGCTTCGCTTCGCCAGGCTGGCCGCCGACCTGATGGAGGTGCCGGGCGTCCGGATCTACCATGACCAAGCCCTCTTCAAGGAGCCGGGGGGCGGTCTGACGCCCTGGCACCAGGACCAGCAGTACTGGCCGCTCGACGGGGTGCGGTGCATCACGATGTGGATGCCGCTGGTCGACTGCCCGCACACCATGGGCACGATGCGGTTCGCATCGGGCAGCCAGCGAACGGGCTACCTCGGGCCCCTCGATATTTCCGACACCAGTGAACGACGGCTCGAGCGCCTGATCACCGAGCACGGCTGGGCGATCGGCGAGGCGGGCGACATGGCCGCCGGTGACGCCACCTTCCACGACGGCTGGTGCGTGCACGGTGCGCCGGGCAACGCCTCGGCGGCGGTGCGGGCCGTGATGACCGTGATCTACATGGCGGACGACGCGGTCGTGACCGCGCCCGACAACCCCAGCCGCCAGCGGGATCTCGAAACCTGGCTGCCCGGGCTCGCCGCCGGTGACGTAGCCGCCAGCCCGCTCAACCCTGTGGTGTGGCCGGCGCCGTCGGCCTGACCGGACCGGCCGCTTGGCCCTCACACGGCTCCCACTTGATCCTCGTGCACCCGGGCTCGTTGTCCCGCTGACCCCGTGTTTTTGGCCGGCGATGTCTGCTGGCGTGTGTTCGTGGCTACCCACACCCCGTCGCCGGACATTCGCCGCGGGCCGCGCGATGAACCGGTCGATCGGATGAGCCACGCCCAGTGTCCCTCGTAGGGGGCGCCGGCCGCGATCCACCGGGCGAGAACGTCGAGCTGCCGCGGGCTCGGCTGCCGACCGGATTCCGGGGGCAGCATCTGGACGTGCGGGTCGGTGGACTGCACCCGCAGCCAGAGTTGGCTTACCTCGGGGCGACCCGGCTCGATCGCAGGCTTGCCAGAGGCCGCGGACGCCGTGGCACCGGTCCGGTCTTCGAGCCGCAGGCGCGACCGGCGATCCGCCGCCGATGCACCGTGGCACCGCCAGCAGAACTCCACCGGGATCGGGCGGACGTCGTGCGAGTAGCTGATCTCGTCGTCGGCCAAGGCGGATGTCGCCAGGGCCGCCACGAGTGTCGCCGGCCGCCATCTCTCGCGCATCCGCTGCTCCCGGAAGAATCAGGATACTTCCATGGCACACGGCTCCGCCCGCGACGATGCGCGTAAACTGTCTTGAATGACCCTCCCCGACCCCTCCGACGCCGAACCTGCCGCCGGCCACACGGAGCCATCGCCGCCCGCCGAGACGCTGCCCGCCGACACCGATGCCGCGGCCGCGTCCCGCGACCGGTCGGCCGCCGCGGAGAAGGTGAGAGGCTTCCCCACGACGCCGGGTGTCTACCTGATAAAGGATGAGGCGGGCCGCGTGATCTACGTCGGCAAGGCCAAGAACCTCCGAGCCCGGGCCGGCTCCTATTTTCTCAAGGCCGCGGCCGAAGACCGCCGCACGGCCGACCTGGTCCGCGAGATTCGCGACATCGACTTCCTCGAGGCCGAGAGCGAGGTCGACGCGCTCCTGCTCGAGAGCCGGCTCGTCAAGGACGTGCAGCCGAAGTTCAACAGCGACCTCAAGGACGACAAGACCTTCCCGTACCTCCAGATCACGACGCACGAGGATTTTCCGCGGGTCGAGTTCACCCGCACGCCCCGGCTGAAGGGCGTGAAGCTGTACGGACCGTTCACCAGCGCCGGCTCGCTCCGCGGGGCGATCGTCGTGCTCCAGAGAATCTTCAAGTTTCGCACCTGCACGCTCGACATCGACGCCGATGACGAACGGTGGCGGTGGTTCCGGCCCTGCCTGCTGGCCTCGATCGACCAGTGCACCGCGCCCTGCAACCTGCGGATCTCCAAGGAGGACTACCGCCGCGACATCGCCCGCCTCAAGACCTTCCTCGACGGCGGCAAGCAGCGGCTGGTGCAGGAGATGCGGGGCGAGATGCTCGCCGCCAGCGAGCAGCTGGAGTTCGAGCGGGCCGCCCGCCTTCGTGACGAGATTCGCTTGCTCGAGACGCTCGACCAGCGGGGCGACCTGGAGGAGCACGTCCAGCCGGAGGTGTTCCTCGTCGATCCCAAGAAGGGGCTCGCCGGCCTGCAGAAGGTGCTCGGCCTGCCGGCGCCGCCGCGGGTTATTGAGGGCGTCGACATCGCCCATCTCGCCGGCAACGAGACCGTGGCCAGTCTCGTCCAGTTCATCGACGGGCTGCCTTTCAAGCCCGGCTACAAGCGGTACCGAATCAAGACCGTCGACGGCATCGACGACTTCCGGAGCATCCACGAGGTCGTGTCGCGGCGGTTCGCGCGGCTTGTCCGCGAGGGTTCGACGCTGCCCGACGTGTTCCTGGTGGATGGCGGCAAGGGGCAACTCTCCGCGGCCCTCGACGCCGTCGCGAGCCTCGGCATCGAGCCACCCTGCATGATCTCGCTGGCCAAGCGCGAGGAGGAGGTGTTTGTGCCCGGACACTCGGAGCCGCTACGGCTGTCCCGCGATTCCTTCTCGCTGCGGCTGCTGGAATACGTCCGCGACGAGGCCCATCGTTTCGCCCAGCACTACCACCATCTGCTGCGTGGCCGGCGCACGCTCGAAGAGTGACCGGCGACCCGTGCGACGGTCGGGCCCGTGCCGGGGCGGATGCTGGCGAATAGCGTCGCGAAGGGGTAGGCTTACCGGTGGTGGCGGGCGACGTTCCCCCCGAAACCGGAGTCCGTCATGACTCGTCAGGCCCACCGTTCACGTCGCAGCAGCTCCGCGTTCCGTCGCGCCGGTCTCGCTCGCCGCGAGTTTCTCCATGTCGGCGCGCTGACGGGCCTCGGGCTCTCGCTCGGCGGATTCCTCCGAATGCGGGCCGCCCGGGCCGACGCCAAGTCGTACGCCCACTTTGAGGGCACCGCCAAGAGCGTGATCCACATCTGGCTGCCCGGCGGCTGGGCCCAGCAGGAGACCTTCGACCCGAAGCCGCTCTCGCCGCTGGAGTATCGCGGAGACTTTCAGGCGATCGACACGAAGCTGACGGGCGTGCAGTTCAGCGAGAAGCTCGCCAAGACCGCGGCCGTCGCCGACAAGATCGCCGTCATCCGGTCGATGACCCACGGCGAGGCGGCCCACGAACGGGGCACCCACAACATGTTCACCGGGTATCGGCCCAGCCCGGCGGTGACCTACCCGAGTTTTGGCAGCGTCGTCGCCCACGAGTTCGGGCCGCGGGCCGATCTGCCCCCCTACGTCGCGATTCCCGGCCTGCCGGCGCCCGACGCCCAGGCAGGCTTTCTCGGCAGTGGGTTCGGCCCCTTCGTGATCGGCTCGGATCCCGCCAACGACAACTTCACCGTTCGCGACCTGACCCTGCCGGGGGAAGTGGATGCGGCCCGTTTCGCCACGCGACAGCGGCTCCGCGAAGTGGTCGGCCGCCACTTTCAGCGCCTCGAGGACGTGGGCACGCTGGCGGCGATGGACTCCTTCTACGAACGGGCCTACGCGCTCATCAGCGCGCCGGAGGCACGGGCGGCCTTCGACATCAAGGCGGAGCCGGCCCCCCTCCGCGACGAGTACGGACGCAACGCGGCGGGCCAGCGGATGCTGCTCGCCCGCCGCCTCGTCGAGGCCGGCGTGAGGTTCGTCACGCTCTCGTACGGTGGCTGGGACATGCATCAGAAGATCCGCGAAGGCATCACGACCACGCTGCCCCCTTTCGATCAGGCCTTCGCAGCCCTCGTCAACGATCTCGATCGTCGCGGTCTGCTCGACTCCACGCTCGTGATGGTGTCGAGTGAGTTCGGCCGCACGCCGCGGGTCAACAAGGAGGCGGGCCGTGACCATTGGCCCAAGGTGTTCAGCGTCGTGCTGGCCGGCGGCGGCGTGAAGCGGGGCTTCGTCTACGGCGCGTCCGACGCGATCGCGGCCGAACCGGACGTCGACCCGATCGGCGTGGAGGACCTCGCCACGACCATCTATCACTGCCTCGGCATCGTCGCCGACAAGGAGTTGATGGCCCCCGGTAACCGTCCGATCGAGATCGTCGACGGCGGCACCGTGCGGAAGGAGCTGCTCGCCTGAGCCTGGTCACCAGCGCCGGAGACGAGACACGACCCCCGCTTCTCCCATGAACACCCCGCGTCGCAGTTGCCCGTGGCTCGTCGTGGCCCTCTGGCTTTCCGCCACGGTGCCCGTGGTGGCCTCACCCGTGATCGTCCGGGTCGTGCCGCCCGGCGCGCCGCGCGGTTCGACCGTCGAGATCGAGCTCTCCGGCTCGGACCTCGGCGACGCGCGGGAGCTCTTCTTCCAGGATCCCGGCATCGTCGTCGAACGCCTCCAGTCGGCCGGCGGGCGGCTGGTGACCGCCACGCTGCGGGTCGCGGCCGACTGCCCGACCGGGCCGCGAAAGTTCCGCCTGCGGACCCGTGACGGGCTTTCCGACCTGCGGACCTTCCGGGTCGGACTGCTCCCGCAGGAAGCCGAGGTCGAGCCGAACAACGCCCCGGCCACGGCTCCAGTCATCGCCCTGCCCCGCACCATCGCCGGCACGGTGACGGCGGACGACGTCGATTGCTTTCGGCTTCGGCTCGAAGCCGGCGCGCGGATCGCCGCCGCGATCGACGGCATGCGGCTCGACCAGGAGATGTTCGATCCCCTCCTCGAACTGGTGGATTCGCGAGGGTTCATCGTCGCCGCCTGCGACGATCACCCGCTCCTCGCCCAGGACGCGATGCTCGCGGCGACGGTGCCCGAGGCCGGGGAGTACGTGCTGCGGGTGCGGGAGAGCGCCTTCGGCGGCAACGACGGATGCGTCTACCTGCTGCATGTCGGCGACTTTCCCGTCCCCCATGTCGCCTGGCCGCCCGCGGCAAGGCCCGGCGGCGAGATCGAAGTCGAGTGGCTCGGCGACCCCGGGGGCGTGTTCCGGCAGCGCACCCGGCTGCCGGCCGTGACGGGACTCGAGGGGCTCACCGAAATCCATCCGCTGCGACATGGCGTGGTGGGTCCAGTGGCCGTGCCGCTGCGGGTCTCGCCGCTGTCGGCCGTCGCCGAAGCCGAACCGAACGACGCCACCGACAAGGCCACGGCGACCGCCGCCCCGGCGGCCCTGCTGGGCCGACTTGGTGCGTCCGGCGACGTCGACTGGTTCCGTGTCGACGCGCCGCCCGGCACCACGTGGCACGTCCGCAGTTGGGGCCGTCGGCTCGGCTCGCCGATCGACCTGGTGCTCAACATCCACCGCGCCGACGACAAGCGGGAGCGGATCACCGGCAACGACGACGGGGCGGGGCCCGACAGCATCGCCGAGGTCACCGTCCCGGCGGAGGGAACCTTTTTGGTGCGGATCAACGACCATCGGCAGCGCGGGGGCGACGAGTTCATTTATTGGATCGAGGTCGAGCCGGCGACGCCCGAGGTCACCGTCTCGGTGCCACCCGGCCGCGGTGGTTCCCAGGAGGGCCTCGTGGCCTGCGTACCGCGAGGCAACCGGACGGCGCTCGTGCTCACCACGGCCCGCAGCAACTTCGGCGGCTCCGCCCACGTCTCGTTCGCCGGCCTGCCCACCGGCGTCACGACTGCGGCCGCCGACGCGGCCAACGCCGCCCCGGCGACGATCGTGGTGTTCGAGGCGGCCGCGGATGCCGGTGAGTCGGTCGCGTTGGCGAGCGTCCTGGTGGCCGCCGGCGGGGACGGCCGCCCGCTTGGGGGCCTGCTGCAGACGACCGATCTCGTGGTGGGCCAACCCAATAACGCCGCCTACCGCTCGACCGTGGACGACCGCCTGCCCGTGGCCGTCGTGGACGCGGCGACGATCCACATCGAGGCGGACCAGCCCACGGCCCCCCTCGTCCGCCGCGGCTCGCTGGAACTGAAGGTCCGGGCGGAACGTCCCGACGGCCGGGAGGGCCGCATCCGGCTGGCCGTTCCCTTCCGGCCGCCGGGCATCGGCGGCCCGTCGACGGTGGAACTCAAGGAGGGCGAGACGGAGGCGATCTTCCCGCTGGCGGCCAGCCCCGAGGCCGCGCTCGGCGAGTGGCAGGTGGCGGTGACCGCGGCCTTCCAGCCCAAGGACAAGAGCCGCGGTGACGGCGAGTTGGTCGTCGCAAGCCGGCTGGTCACGCTCCGCGTCGTCGAACCGCTGGTGACGCTCGCCGCCGAGGCCACGACCGTCGAGCAGGGCCA
Source organism: Planctomycetota bacterium (assembly GCA_016872955.1). Lineage (GTDB taxonomy): Bacteria > Planctomycetota > Planctomycetia > Pirellulales > UBA1268 > QWPN01. Next base: position 4,019 of record VGYP01000065.1, on the reverse strand, counting down.
GCAGGCGAAGATCGTCTGGAAGATGCAGAAGCCGGCCGGCTTCTCCGGCGCGGCCAAGGCACGACTGCTCGGCCTGCCGGCCCGCACGCAGGCACCGGAACTCGAGCTTCCCGCGGATGCCGCCCAACTCGAGTTTCCCGTCACGGTGGCGGCCGATGCCCCGGCAGGCACCCACAAGAACGTGTTCTGCGAGTTGCGGGTGACGGTGGGCAGGGACTGGGTCGTACAGGCCACACCACCGACGCAACTGCGGATCGACAGGCCGCTGCGGCCGTCCCCGAAGACCAGCGAGGCCACGCCATGAGCCGCGCCGCCACACGTCGTGGGGCCGTCGTTCAGGTCGCCGGCTGGCTGCTGGCGGTCGCGGCGGCCCGCGCCCTCGGATTCGATGCCGTCGGGATCGACGTCTTCCCACCGCGGCTCCAACTCGACTCTGCACGGGACAGCCAACGGATCGTGGTCCAGGCCAGGGCGGCCGATGGCAGGACCCGCGACGTCACCACCGCCGCCACTGCGAGTCTCAGCGACGACCGGCTCGCCGCGATCGAATCGTCGGCCACGGGACTCGTGATCTGGCCGCTCTCCGACGGCGAAGGATCGATCCGCGTGGCCTTCTCCGGTCACGCCGTGACGGTGCCGCTCCGGGTCGTGTCGGCGGGCACTCCGGCTCCGCTCTCGTTCCGGCTTGACGTGATGCCGGTGTTCGCCCGGGCCGGCTGCAACATGGGCAGCTGCCACGGTGCCGCCCGCGGCAAGGACGGCTTTCGCCTCTCGCTCTTCGGTTTCGATCCGGCCGGCGACTACCACCGTCTAACCCGGGAACTGCCCGGCCGAAGGATCGACCTGGCCAGCCCGCGGCAGAGCCTAGTCTACCTGAAGGCGATCGGGGCGGTGCCCCACACCGGCGGAAGGCGATTCGCCCCCGACAGTGAACTCGCCGCCACGCTGCTACGCTGGCTGGAAGGGGGCGCGGTTGACGACCCTGGGCCCGAGCCGGCGGCAAGCGTTCCCCGGCTTACCCAGCTGGACCTCTTTCCACCGACATCGTTGCTCGACGGCGAGAACGTGAGGCAGCCGCTCGTGGCGGTGGCTCGTTACGAGGACGGCACTGACCGCGACGTGACCGACCTCTGCTGGTACGCCTCCACCAACGACCGCACCGTGGCCGTCTCCACGGCCGGCCTCGCCACCAGCGGCGACCGCGGCGAGGCGTTCGTGATGGCCCGCTACGACACGATCAGCGTCGGCGTGCCGCTGGCGGTGGTCCCCCGGGATCTGCCCTTCCACTTCCCCGAGGAGTCGCCGCAGCCGGGCGCGACCCCCGGAGCTGCGGCCATCGACGACCTGGTGGCGGCCAAACTGCGCTAGCTTCGCATCGTGCCGGCGCCGGTCTGCGACGACGAGACCTTCGTCCGGCGGGCGACTCTCGATCTCGTCGGCCTGCTGCCGACGCCGGAGGAACGGGCGGCATTCCTGGCCGATTCCAGGTCCGACAAGCGAGCCCGCAAGGTGGACGAGTTGATGGCCCGCAAGGAGTTCACCGATATCTGGGTGATGCGCTGGGCGGAGGTGTTGCAGGTCCGCTCCCAGGGCAACGAGGTCAGCCCCAAGGGTGCCGTGCTCTACCATCGGTGGCTCGACCGTCGGATCGCCGCGAACCAACCGGTCGACGCGATGATCCGCGACCTGCTCACGGCGTCGGGTGGCACCTTCGAGAATCCGCCGACGAACTACTTCCAGCTGGAGCGTGATACCCTCAAGCTCGCGGAGAACGTCGCCCAGGCGTTTCTCGGGATGCGGATCCAGTGCGCCCGGTGCCACAACCACCCCTTCGACCGCTGGACGATCGACGACTACTACGGCTTCGCCGCCTTCTTCACGCAAATCGGCCGCAAACGGGCCGCCGATCCCCGCGAGACGATCGTCTTCGATTCCGGTGGCCGCGAGATGCAACACCCGCTCACGAAGCGCACCGCGCCCCCCAAGTTCCTGGGCGGGACGGCCCCCAAGCTCGCCGGGCGCGAGCGGCGGGAGGTGCTCGCCGAATGGGTCACCTCGCCCGAGAACACCTGCTTCGCCAAGCATGTCGCGAACCTTGCCTGGACGCACTTTCTCGGCCGGGGCATCGTCCACGAGCCCGACGACGGCCGCGTCAGCAATCCACCGAGCAACGCTCCGCTGCTCGAGGAGCTGGGCCGCCGTCTGGTCGACGCCGGCTTTGATTTCCGCACGGTCGTCCGTGACATCTGCACCTCCCGCACCTTTCAGCGATCGTGCGAGCCGAACGCCTCCAACCGGCTCGACGAGACCAACTTCTCCCGGGCGGCCGTGCGACGGCCGCGGGCGGAGGTGCTGCTCGACGTGCTCGCTCAGGTGACCGGCACGCGCAACACGTTTCCCGGGCTGCCGGTCGGCGGCCGTGCGGTGCAGGTGGCCGACGGCCGGACGACGAACTATTTCCTCACGACCTTTGGCCGGGCCACCCGCGACGACGTGTGCAGCTGTGCCGTGAAGATGGACCCCAGCTTGTCGCAGGCGCTGCACCTGCTCAATGGCGACGCCGCGCACGACCGTATCCGCCAGGGCAACCTGGTCGGCCGGATGCTCGATCGCGGCCGCCCCCCCACCGAGATCATCGACGACCTGTTTGTCCGCTGCTTTGGCCGGATGCCCACGGAGCGGGAACGGATCGAGACGCTGGCGACGGTGCTCGACGCCGGCGAGCGGCGACAGACGCTGGAGGACGTCTTCTGGGCCCTCCTCAACTCACCCGAGTTCATCTTCAACCACTGACCGATGACAGCGACCGGCTTTTTCACACTCCGTCACGTCGGCCATGATGCCCGGCGGCTGGCCAGCGTTTCGCCGCAGCAGGTCGTCCGGCCTTGCCCGCCGCCGCTCGCAGCCCGGGGAACGACGGTCCTCGGCCTGGCCCTGGCGTGCGTCGTCGCGGCGGCGCGGGCCGCCGACGCGCCGCCCAGCTTCGACGAGCACGTGCTGCCGGTGTTTCGCGAGTCATGCTGTTCCTGCCACAACCCAGACAAGCGAAAAGGCGGCCTGGATCTCACGAGCTGGGGTCAGACGCTGGCCGGCGGCAGTTCGGGCGAGGTGATAGTGGCAGGAGATCCGGCCGGCTCCTACCTGTTCATGCTCGTCAGCCACCAGTCCGCCCCGACGATGCCGCCGGAGTCCGACCGCCTCCCCGACGCATCGCTGGCCCTGATCCACGACTGGATCGCCGGTGGCGCGGTCGAGCGCAGGGGGGCCGCCCCCGTCGTCCGCACGTCGAACGCGATCGCCACCGAGCGTGGAGCCGCCCTCGCCCCCGAGGGCCCGCCGGTGATGCCACCGCGGCTTCCGCTGGAGGTGGTCACGCACGGCCTGCGTCCCACCACCGTGTCGGCCCTGGCGGCCTCGCCCCACGGATCGCTCGTCGCCCTGGGCGGTCGTGGACAGACGCTCCTCTACCACGCCGAGTCGCTCGAACTCATCGGCACGCTGCCCTTTCCGGAGGGCGTGATCCGTACCCTGCGATTTTCCCGCAACGCCCGCCTGCTGCTGGCCGGTGGCGGCGAGGCGGCACGCAGCGGCAGGGCGGTCGTCTGGGACGTGGCCACCGGACGTCGGGTGGCCGAGGTCGGCGAGGAGTTCGACGAGGTGCTCGCCGCCGACGTGTCGGCCGATCAGCGACTGGTAGTCCTGGGCGGGCCGTCGAAGGTGGTGCGGCTCCACGAGACGGCCGACGGAGGCATCGCCCACGAGATCCGCAAGCACACCGACTGGGTGACCGCGGTCGAGTTCTCCCCCGACGGGAGCCGGCTGGCGACCGGCGACCGGGCCGGCAATCTCTTCCTCTGGGAAAGTCTCGGCGTCCGGGAGATCGGCACCCTCAAGGGTCATACCGACGCGATCACGGCCGTCTCCTGGCGGCCCGACGGCAAGGCCCTGGCCAGCGTGTCGGAGGACGGCTCGGTCCGGCTCTGGGATCCGCGTGATGCCAGGCAGACGAAGACGTGGAG
>VGYP01000064.1 GCA_016872955.1 Planctomycetota bacterium | reverse complement strand
ATCAACCGCGTCCGTCAGGAACTCGACCGGATCCTGGGCGAGGCCTTCGAGCAGGTCTGGCGGCTAGCGCAGTCGCGACAGGTCTCGCTCCGAGTGGCCGCCTACATGCTCGGCGTGGGACGTGTGGCCCGAGCCACCGTCCTCGGCGGCGTGGCATGACGGCTGCTTCACGGCTGCAGGGACATCCATGCCCCCTGCAGCCTGATCGCGGCCCGCCGGCCGCGCCTCCCGCCGACTGTCAAGACAACAACACAAACCGCTAGGGGATGCCCGTACCGGGACACCGGGCCGTGGCGGCAAGCCCAGCCCCGGAGGGCGGAGCGCGGCCGGCATGGAGTAAGCGGAGCCCATGGATGGCTGAAGCGAACGTCTCGGTGACCTGGTACGGGCAGCCCCGTCGCCACTCGCCACTCGCGTGTCGTTACTCGCTCGAGGCGGGACGCGGCAGGCCGGCCGCGTCGAGAACCACCGCATGTGTGTCGAGCGCCACCGGCTGCCCCTTCGCAAAGGTCAGTGTCGCCACCCAGCCCGTCCATTCCGGCGGATCCACGGGATAGTAGTCGAACACGAAGTTACCGAGGCTGTAGACGATGGGACAGCCCCGGTGCACGTCGACCGTCTGCGTGACGTGGGGATGCGAACCGATCACGGCGGCCGCCCCCACCTCGATCATCCGCCGCGCCAGCGCCCGATCGGCCGCGTCGGGCTCCGCCACCAGTTCGGGCCCCCAGTGCACCAGCGGCACCACGAAGTCGGCCGCCTTCCGGGCCGCCGCAATGTCGGCAAGGATCGCCGACTCCTCGAGGGGGGCGATGCCGGGCGTGGCCTCACCGGCGGCCGACGCCGCGGCCTGGAAGCCGTTGGCCGCGACCACGGCGACGCGGATGCCGTGCTTCTCGAACACCAGCGGTCGACGAGCCGCGGCGAGGTCGCGGCCGCCACCCACCTGCGGGATGCCCTCGGCCGCGAGAATCCGCAGGCATTCCACGAGCCCCTCGGAGCCGAAGTCAAGCGCGTGGTTGTTGGCCACCGAGAGGCCCGAGAAATAACGCTTCAGGTGCCTGGGGGAGTCGGTGGCCGCGCGGAAGGTGTAGGCCTTGAGCACCTGCCGGCCCTTCTTGCCGAGCACGCACTCCAGGTTGCCGACCGTGAAGTCGGCGTCGAGGAGCAGGTCGGCGCAGGCGGTGAAGGGGTCGCGGCCGGAGGCGATCGCATGCCCCGGCCCGTTGTCGAGCATGATGTCGCCGACGAACGCCACCGCGACCCGGCCCGGGGGCGACTCCCGACGCACGACCGCCACCTCGTCGGCCGCTGTCACGCGCGGCATCGCTCCGGCGACGACCAAGAGCCACGCCAGGGATGAGCCGCGTGCCGCTCGCATGCCGTCCGCCCTCAGGACCCTACTCGCCGGCCAGGGTCGCCGGCCGATACCAGGCACCCCGCAGCCAGTCGGCGATCAGGCCGATCTGCTCCGCGGTCAGCAGGGGCGCAGCGGACTCGGCGGCCTTGCCGAAGCTCGGCATGCGGTCATTCGACGTGCCGTAGAAGCGTTCATGAGTCGGGTCGCGGATGATGCCCACAAGCCACTCGCGGCCGCCCCAGCCGGTCAGGTCGCAGGCGGTGCCGAGATCGGTGCCGTTGTCGCCGAAGCGGTGGCAGCCCCCGCAGCGATCGGTGGCGGCGACGAGTTCCCGGCCGCGGGCGATCGTCTGGGCCGGCGTGGCCGCGTCACCAAGGCCCGACTCCGCGGCCATGACAGCGATCACCGCCTCGATGTCCGCCTGCTTCCAGGTGTCCTTGTCCTGCAGGTCGCCCTGCACGAAGCCCACCATGTCGCCTTCGCGATGGGCCGTGTTGCCGAAGTAGGCCGGGCCGGCGACCTGCTCGGGATCGAGCAGGCCCCTCATCCAGGCGGCCGTCCCGAAGCCGTGGAGATTCGCCGCCGACGACTTCGCGAGGATGGCCGCGGCGTCCGGCCGTGCAGGATCGACGTGGGCATGGCAGCTGCCGCAGTGCTGCGCGAACAGCCGCGGCCCCTGCGCGAGCGGGTCGCGGCGGACCAGGTCCAATGCGCCCGCCGGTGGAATCCGCTCGGGCCGGCCGGCCAGTTCCGCCGCCCGTTCGGCGTCGGCGCGGGCGGTCGAGACGGCCGCGAGGAACGCCTCGGAGCGCCGCAGTTTCTCCACAGCATGGAACTGCCCGGCCACCGCTCGGGCCTTGGCCTTGTCACCCACCGAGGCCAGCACTTTCGCCTCGTCGCCGCCGGTTTCGTCGTACAGCCGGGCCGCCTCGGCCAGCCGCTGCTTGTCGGCCCAGACCGCGTAATAGTCCTCGTCGAGGGCCAGCCCCGTGAGCGCGGCCACGCCCGCGAGCAGGCCGAGCGTGAAGGCCACGTTGAAGCGGTGGCCGAGCCGCCACCGACCCACGATCGGCATCAGGAACATGACCAGCATGATCACACCCGGCACGACGATCGCGCCCAAAAACTCGCCCGTCGCCCCCCAGCCCTCGAACACCTTCAGGAACTGGAACAGGAACAGGAAGTACCACTCGGGCCGGGCCGCAGCGTAGGGCTGCGAGGGATCGGCCGGCGCGCCGAGTTCGGCCCCCAACTCACCCGCCACGACGGGCCCGCCGGCGAGCATCGCACGGACTGCCGGTACGAGGATCACGCCGAGCACCACCGCCATCACCGCCAGCATCGCGACGGTGTCCTTGAGGAGCTGGTCGGGCCAGAACATGCCGTCGGGCCTGGTCACCGGCTGCTTGGCGTGCAGTCCGTGCTTGCGGAAGAGGGCCAGGTGGACCACCAGGAACAGCACCAGCGTGGCCGGCAGGAAGCCGGCGTGCAGGGCGAAGAAGCGGGTCAGCGTGTGATGGCCGTAGTCGGGCCCGCCCACCACGAGCTGCTGCAGCTGCGGTCCCACCAGCGGCACGAGTCCGGCCAGGTTGGTCGCCACACGCGTGGCCCAGTAGCCCTTCTGGTCCCAGGGGAGCAGGTAGCCCGTCAACGCCATGCCCAGCACGAGCATCATCAAGACGAGCCCAAGCCAGAAGTTGACCTCGCGAGGGGCCTTATAGGCGCCGTCGATCACTACCTGCAGGAGGTGGAGCGCAAGCAGGATCACCATCGCCTGGGCCATGAAGTGGTGGATGCCGCGAAGCAGCCAACCCCCCGCCATCTCGTGCTGGATGTACCAGACGCTCTCCCAGGCGGTCTGAGCGCTGGCCGAATAGCTCGCCCACAGGAACAGCCCCGTGATCACCTGGGTCATGAAGGCGAACACGAGGGTGCTGCCCCAGACGTAGCGCCAGCGGGCCCCGCCGGGGACCCGCTCGTAGAGCGCCTCGTGCACGAGGCCCCGCCAGCCGGTGCGATCGTCGAGAAAATCGCCGAGCTTGCGGAGCGGGCCGGGCCGGCCGCGGAACGGGCTCCTCATTCTCGGGCCACCTTGTCGGCGATACCGGTGTAGAAGTTTTGCCACTTGACGCTCACGGCGCCACTCTCGCTCACCTGGCACTCTAGCGCATCCATCACGCGGGGCGAGGGGCTCGGCTGCACGATGCCGCCGTCGCGCGTGAAGGTGCTGTTGTGGCAGGGGCAGCGGAAGCAGCGGCCGTCGGCCTCGAGTTCCACGAAGCAGCCGGCGTGCGGGCAGGTGGCCGAGAGCGCCTCGACCTGCTGCGATCCCTTCTCACGCCGCAGGTAGACTGCGCCGATCGGCTCCCGCGGAAAGCCCGTCCAGGCGTCGATCCGTTCGGAGACCACGGCGAACTGCCGCGGCACACCGTCGTCGGGCACGGCGGTGAGTTCGGTGACGGGCAGGAAGGTGGCCGCTGCCCCCTTCCGCCGCAGCGGGTCGAGGAAGGCCCACACGCCGGCCGCCAGCGGGGCGACTGTCGCCAGACCACCGCAGGCCAGCGCCGCCACCTTGGCGAGAAAGCCCCGCCGCGTGTCGCCCGCGGAGTCCCGGTCGCCGTCAGCCTTCGTCGTCTGCATGTCGCCTCGCTCCCATCACCGCGGCCCGTCTCAGGCCGCGACCATCCGCGCCGCCCAGGCCTTGTCCATGGCCGCCGTGACCCGCTCGTGCGCCGTCTCAAACGGCCCGTCGAGAATCGCCCCGGCGGCCGCCTTGTGGCCCCCGCCGCCGAACCGCCCCGCCAATGCGCTGCAGTCGACCGGCCCGCGGCTGCGAAAACTCGTCTTGATGCGGCCGTCAGGCTGCTCGATGAGGATCGCGGCCAGCTCGGTGCCCTTGACCGCCAGGGTCAGGTTGACGAGGTCTTCGGTGTCGGCCGGCAGCGCGCCGACCTCCTTGATGTCTCGCTGGCGGACGCACGACAGGATGACACGACCGTCGTGGCTGGTCCGGGCACCGGCGAGCGTGCGACCCACGAGATGCAGGCGGGCGAGCGAGTCCTGCTCGAAGAGCTCGCGGTAGATCGCCGGCGGACTGGCCCCGGCATCGACCAGGCGGGCCGCGATCCGGAAAGTCTCTCCGGAGACCGACGGGAACCGGAAGCCACCGGTGTCGGTCGAGAGGCCGGCGTAGAGCGGCGTGGCGATGGCGGGCGTGAGCGGCACCCGCAGCCGCAGGCCGATCTCGTAGACGATCCGGGCCGTGGCCTCGGCAGAGGTGTCCTTGAACCACAGGTCGCAGAGGTCGTCCTCGCTGACGTGGTGATCGACGACGAGCACGCGATCCCGCATGCGCTTGGCGACATCGGCCATCGCACCGAGTTGCATGAAGGCACTGGTGTCGAGCACCACGAGCAGGTCACGGTCGGCCAGGTCGGCAGGCTTGACGCCTGCCGCGAGCGACTCGATCCGGCCGGCCGGATCGATCCAGCGGAGGCCGGGCGGCGTGGCCTGGGCGTTGACGATCCGCACGTCCTTGCCCAACGCCGCGAGGATGCCGGCCATGCCCAGTTCGCTCCCGAGGGCGTCGCAGTCGGGGCGGACGTGGCTGGTGAGGACGAACCGCTCGCGGCTGGCGAGCAGGTCGAGCAATCTGGCCCAATCGAGTCGCATCATGCCTCCGGCGCGGCGGCGATCGTGGCCGCCCGCGCCACGTCGGCGGCGAGCTGTGCTTTGAGGTCGTCCACCGACGGGAAACAACGAGTGTCGCGCAGCCGCTGGAGGAAGTCAACGTCGAGCATCCTGCCGTAAAGATCGCCCGCGTAGCCGATCCGATGCACCTCGACCCCGGTCGCGGCGACCCCGAAGGTCGGCGCGGGCCCGACGTTGACGGCCGCGGGCAGCCACGCGCCCGGCCGCTCGTCACCGGCGACGGCGGCCCGCGCCGCGTAGACACCGGCCGCCGGCAGGAGCGTGGCGATGGCGGCGAGATTCGCGGTCGGAAATCCGAGGCCCGCGCCGCGGCGGGCGCCTGCGACGACCTCGCCCGTCACGCGATGGGGTGCAGTGGCGAGGGCCGCCGCGGCCTCCACGTTGCCGGCCGCCACCAGCGCCCGCAGCCGGGAACTCGACACCGGCTCCCCCCCGGCCATGATGGCCGGCACCACCTCGAACGCCACGCCGTCGGCGGCCGCCAACCGTGCCAGCAGCGCCACGTCGCCACCGCGGCCTGCACCGAACCGGAAGTCCTCCCCCTCGACGAGCGCGCGAGCGGCCAGTCGGTCGCGGAGCACGAGCCGGTAGAAGTTTTCTGCGGTCAGTGCCAGGAGCGAGGCATCGACCGGTTGCACGAGCACGGCGTCGACGCCGAGGGCCAGGAGCAGGGCCGCCCGCCTGGCGGGCGTGGTGAGCGGGACCGGCGCGGAGGCGGGCCGCACGATCCGCGCGGGATGGGGGTCGAAGGTGAGGGCGATGGCTGGCACGCCCCTCCGCCGGGCCGCGGCCACCAGTTGGCGGATGATCGCCGCGTGCCCGAGGTGGACACCGTCGAAGTTGCCCACCGCCACGGCCGCTCCCGCCAGCGGCGGGGTGCAGGCGGGCGAACCGAACACGAGCGGAGCGGGGATCGGCACGGCTGCTGGCGGGACGGTGCAGTGTCGGGGCGGCCGACGGCGGCCGGCCGGACGTCCGAATGTATCATGGGACCCTCGTCCTCCGGGAGCCCGCCGTGATCCAGCAGCACGACGAACGCCAGAAGTGGCTGGCGCCCGAGTTGACCTCCCGGCTCGGCGCTATCGACATCGGCTCCAACAGCGTGCGGCTGTTCGTGGCCGAGGTGCTGCGGGGCGGCACCTACCGGATCCTCGACGAGGAGCGGGAGCCGACACGGCTGGGTCGGAGCGTCGCCGCCGAGGGGCGGCTCGACGACGAGTCGATGGACCGCACGCTGGCGGCACTGCGAACCTTCAAGGAAATCGCGACCGGCTACCAGGTGACCGCGCTGCGGACGATCGCCACCTGCGCCGTCCGCGAGGCCCGCAACGGCCCGGAGTTCTGTCGCCGCGTCCGCGAGCAGGTCGGTCTGGACGTGGAGGTGATCTCGGGCGAGCGGGAGGCCCGGCTGGCTTTCGCGAGCGTGCAGAACGCCTTCGATCTCGCCGGCCGCAATGTCGTGATGGCCGATATCGGCGGCGGCAGCACCGAGATCGTCTTCGCCACCGGCACCCTGATCGAGTCGATCTTCTCGACGCCGCTGGGGGCGGTGCGTCTCACCGAGCAGTCCGGCCTCGGCGAGAACGCCGATCCCGGCTCACTGCCCCGCGGCCTGCAGCGGCTCGACGCCGAGATCACCGGCGTCCTCAAGAAACAGACCACGCGGCCGCTGTTCGCGCCCCACTTCCTGATCGGCTGCGGCGGCACCTTCACGACGCTCGCCGAACTGGTGATGGCGGCCAAGGGCGAGACCGACGTGCCGGTGGCGGGCTATCGCGTCTCACACGCCGAGCTTCGGCACCTCCTCGACCGGCTCGCCAAGATGCCGGTGCGGGCCCGCCGCGGCATGCCGGGCATGACGCCCGACCGGGCCGACATCATCGTGGCGGGCCTGTCGATCATCGACGCGCTGATGAAGCGGTTCCGTGTCAACGTGCTCGTCGTGCACACTCGGGGCGTGCGGGACGGCCTGGTCCGCGAGATGATCGACGACCTACTGGGCTCCGTGCCGGCGGGCGACGACGCGGCCCAGCGGGAGGCCGCGATCGAGCGGCTGGCGGCAGCCTGCTCGGGTGAACTCGAGCACGGCCGCGCCGTGGCCGCGCTGGCCGGCAGGATGTTCGAGCAGCTCGTCGAGCCGCTGGAGCTGCCCGCGGAGGACCGGATGCTCCTCGAGATCGCCGCCCGACTGCAGGACGTCGGTTACGTCATCAACTACGACCAGCACCACAAGCACAGCTACCACCTGATCCGCAACAGCCGGCTCCCCGGCCTGCGGCCGCACGACGTAGAGCTCGTCGCCAACGTGGCCCGTTACCACCGGGGCGGGCTTCCCAAGCGGAAACACAAGAACCTCGCGCGGCTCTCATCGGACGACCAGCGGCGGGTGCAGCGGCTGGCGGGCATCCTGCGGCTGGCCGGTGGGCTCGACCGCAGCCGCACGCAGCAGGTGCGGGACGTGGTCGTGCGGGTCCTCGACGGCCGCGTGCGAGTGGACGTGGTGGCCGATCAGGAACCGCAGGCGGACATCTGGGGCGCAGAGCGGCGGACGGAACTCTTCGAAAAGGCCTGCGGTCTGCCGGTCGAAATCCGCTGGGCAGGCAAGCCCGCCGCGGCGGGGTGACCGCGGCACGCGCTCCGTTCCTTTGCCGCCTCCGGCGGCTCGGCTCCAGATGGACGTCGGCGAGCAGCCGCCTGCCCCCCGCCACCGTCGCGCGGGTGACCCGCCGGCCGTTGACGAACGTGCCGTTGGAACTTGCCAGGCCGTCGCTCGTGACCCACCCCCCCCTGCACCGTCAGCCGCGCATGGCGGGCCCAGACCATTGGGTAGTCGATTGGAGGCCGCGGCCGGGATGCCGATCTCGCCGACCCGGATGACGTCCCCGAGGGCGAGCGGAGCCCTCACGAACCGCTGTGGGTCGCCGACGGTGAACGTACCGTTGCGGCTGCCGAGGTCCTCGATAAAGACCCCCGTCCTGCTCGGGCACGATCCGGGCGTGACGGCTGGAGACAAGCCGGTCGTCGCCGGCCGCTCCCGCTCGGTTTCCACGCGCACGTCGAACCCGGCCCCGGCCGCGCGGCGGATCAGGGCCTCGGCCTCGGCCGCCGAGACGAACACGACCGCGTCGGCGTCGGCCGTCGTCCGCGGCTCTCCCACGACCATGACCCCTGGCCGCCGGCCACGAGATAGCGCGTGCCCGAGGCCTCCAGAAACCCGAAGGCGTTGCGGCAGAAGGCATCAAACTCGTTCGCGGCCACCGGGATCCTCGCCTTGCCCACGGGCACCGTGCGGCGTGATGCCCGGCGCGACCGCGACGCTGCGGGGCTGAACGTCGTCGGGAAACACCGCCAGCCTCATGATCTCCGAGGTCAGGACCGCCTCCCCCACCGCGATCGACTCCTCGGGCGTCATCCTCGCAAGCGACTCCCAGCGGTCGCGGTCCGACTGCCGGCGGTAGGCCTCGAGATCCTTGATCATTCCTCGACGATACCGGATTCGATCCCCGCTCCGCTTCGCACTCGTCGGTCGCCCGGCTCCGGCTGGCTTCCTCCATAGCGCTCTGCTACGGCCCCACCGCCAGCGGCGGCTGGGCACCAGGGGCACTTAGGGCCACGCGGAGCCCCAGGTCGCGGGACCGTGACCCCGCGGCGATCCGGTAGCGGCGGGCTGACCGGCAGTAGCCGGCCGGGGCATTCCAACTGCCACCGCGATCGATGCGGGCGGAGCCAGCGGCCGGGCCCTCGGAATCCGGCGCTGCCTCGGCCGAGTACGCGCCGTACCAGTCCGCACACCACTCCCACACGTTGCCGTGCATGTCGTACAGCCCCCAGGCGTTCGGCTGCTTGCGGCCGACCGGATGTGTCGCTCCGTCCGAATTGCCGTCGAACCAGCCATGCCGCTCGAGGCCCGTCACGTCGTCGCCGAAGGAATACCGCGTCGCCGACCCCGCCCGGCAGGCATACTCCCACTCCGCCTCCGTCGGCAGCCGATACACCCGACCTACTGCCTTTTCCTCCGAAAGCGTTGACAGTCTCCCGCAGAACGCGACGGCGTCGTCCCAGTTCACCCGCTCTACCGGACGGTCGTCATCCTGCCACTGGCTCGGCACGCTCCCCATCACCGCCTTCCACTGGGCGTTCGTGACCTCATATACGCCGAGGTAAAAGGGCTTGGTGATCCGCACCTCGTGGACCGGCTGCTCTTGATCGTGGCCGTCGGCGGAACCCATCCGGAACGTGCCTGCCGGAATCAGCACGAACTCCACGCCGACCGAGTTGCGGAGGTTCGCGGTTCGCCCGGCCGAAGCATCGCCAGCAACCGGCGATGGTGCCGGCTCCCCTCGGCCCGCCACCGCCGCGAGCGCGACCGCGAGTCCGAACACCATCCGGCCCAAGAATCCGCTCGACATTTGAAGTCCCTCCGCTGCGCCCCACCCCGACCTCCCACCGGCGGCAGCCTACCCCCCCTCGGCATGCCTCTCAAGGCTGACGGCCGGCGAACGACCCCCGGTGGGAAAGCTTGTCCAGGGTGAGCCAACACGCCTGTCGGGTCGGCCGTGGTCCGCCCCGCCCGTGGCCGGCGGCTTCACAATCGGTAGAGCCCGCAGAGCCGGGTCCGGAGCGAAGCGGCCGAAGTAGCAGGCTTGTCGGGGACGATCTGAAACGGTCGAACGTGGGACGCCCACCGCTTTGGAACAGTCCATGCACCGTTCCCTCCTCATCGCCGCCGTTCTGCTCGCCTCGGCCATGGCCTGCCTGCCGGCCCGCGCCGCCGGGGGACGCTGGTTCAAGGGAGCCCGCTCCGCAGCCTCGACGGGCACCCCACAGAACCAGGCTCCCTCTCAGCCCGGGCCGAGCCCCTACGTGACCGGCCGCGGCACGCGACCGAAGTACTACGTGCCCCCGACCGTGCCGCGGACGCCCACCTGGAAGATGTACGGCCTCGAGCCGGGGGTCGCCCCGGGCGACTGGCCCCGCTACGCTCCACTCGGATTCGGCGGGTACCGCTTCCCCGCGGTCGGCGCGCAGGCCTACCGCTAGCCGCTCCGGCATCGCCGCGGCTCCCGCCGGTCCGGGAGCCCGATCGTGCCCGGCCCGACGCCCGCGCTGGTCGAAGTCACCGACGCGGGACTCTATTGCGCTGCCGGCGACTTTTTCGTGGATCCCTGGCGGCGTGTGGGCCGTGCAGTGATCACCCACGCCCACGCCGACCACGCCCGCAGCGGCTGCGACCGCTACCTCTGTGCCGCCCCAGGGAAGACCGTCTTGCGGACGCGGATGGGCGCCTCCGCGACGATCGACGGCCTGCGCTACGGCGAGTCGACGAGCATCAACGGCGTCGCGGTCTCTCTCCATCCGGCCGGCCACGTGCTCGGCTCGGCTCAGGTGCGGATCGAGCACCGCGGCGAGACATGGGTGGTGACCGGCGACTACAAGCTCCAGGCCGATCCCACCTGCGCGGCCTTCGAGCCGGTGCGGTGCGACGTGTTCGTCACCGAGAGCACGTTCGGGCTGCCGGTCTATCGCTGGCCCGAGCCCGCGGCCGTGGCCGCCGAGATCGACGGCTGGTGGCGGGCCAATGCCGCCGCAGGCCGCACGAGCGTCATCCTGGCCTATGCACTGGGCAAGGCGCAGCGGCTGGCGGCGGTCGTCGATCCCGCGATCGGCCCGATCGTGGCCCACGGCGCCGTGATGAAGCTCGTCGAGGCCTACCGGGCGGCCGGTGTCCGCCTGCCGTCGATCGACCGCGTGCCGCCGCGGGCCCGGCGGGTGGGCGGCGGGCGGGCGCTCGTGATCGCGCCGCCGAGCGTGCAGGGCGGCTCGTGGCTGCGGATGTTCGGCGAGTCGAGCGTGGCGGTGGCCTCGGGCTGGATGACCGTCCGCGGCATCCGGCGCCGTCGCGGCGTGGAAAAGGGCTTCGTGGTCTCGGACCATGCCGACTTTCCCGGCCTGCTGGCGGCGGTGGAGGCGTCGGGCGCCCGCCGTGTGCTCGTCACCCACGGCTTTGCCGACGTGCTCGCGCGGTTCCTGCGTGAGCGGGGGCTCGACGCCGCGCCGCTGGCCACGCGGTTCACCGGCGAGGCGCCGCCCGACGCGGCGGGCCGGGGCGAGGCCGGGCAGGACGACGGCGATCGGGACGACGCCGGTGGCGCACCGCACGCTGCGGACGGCGACTCGCGGGACTCGGCCGCGGAACCCCGCCCCGATCACGCCCCCCCCACGCGAGGCTCGCCGTGAAGCTCTTCACCGCCCTCTACTGGCGGCTCGACGCGACGACGCGGACGCAGGAGAAGCTCCTGGCTCTCGTCGACTACTTCTCCGCCGCCGACCCGGCCGACGCCGCCACCGCGGTCCAGGTGCTTTGCGGCGGTCGCCAACTGCGGGCCGTCTCGACGACGCTCCTGCGGCGTTGGGCCGCCGAGGAGACGGGGCTGCCGGACTGGCTCGTCGAGGAGTGCTACGCCCACGTCGGCGACCTCGCCGAGACGCTCGCGCTCCTGCTGCCCGACGCCCCGGTCGCGACCGACGCCGGTCGGCGTCGAGGCCTCGCGGCGACGGTCGCCGACACGATCCACGCAATCCGCGATGCCGACGCCGCCCGGAAGCGCGAGGTCGTGACGGCCACCTGGCGGCGGCTCGAGCCGCGGGAGCGGATCGTGTGGCACAAGCTGCTGACGGGGGGCCTGCGGGTCGGCGTGTCCCGCACCCTGGTCGCGCGCGCGCTCGCCGCGGTGGCGGGCGTCGAGCCGGCCGTCATGAGCCACCGCCTGATGGGCGGAGGTGGCGGCGGTGCCGAGGGCTTCCT
>VGYP01000063.1 GCA_016872955.1 Planctomycetota bacterium | reverse complement strand
CGTCGGCTCAAGGAGGCGAGTGAAGTGGGGTTGGCCGAGGTGCGACTTCAGGTCGGCGGCACGGCGCTGCGATGGGAATCCCTCGATGAAGATATCTCGGTCGAGGGCGTGGTGGCGGGCAGGTTCCAGTTGCCGCCAACCCCCTGAACCGTCCGACCATCGCCGCCCCGGATGCAGTTCCTCGATTTGAATCGCAAGATGGACGCCTGGTGCCCGCCATGACGGTCCGGTGCCATCATGCGGATCACGAAAATGATGGCAGGTGCCGGCACATGCCTGCCGGTGCCAGGAAAGCTCCCCGAGTAGGGCTCGAACCTACAACCTACCGGTTAACAGCCGGCCGCTCTACCATTGAGCTATCGGGGAATGGAATGCGAAAGAGCCGGTGAGAATAGCGGCTTCCCTTGGCGAAAGCGAGCCTCCAGCGCTGCGTGGTCGAGGGTCCGGGCGCCCAGGCCGACCCGGCGCATCAGTCAGTGGCCTCCGGCGGCACGCCCCGCCGTTTCTCGAGCACGACGCTGTTGCCCCGCGGGTTGTAGGCGACCCGCGTCATGAACGACCGCATCAGCATCATGCCCCGGCCGCCGGGTTGAGCCAGCCGCTCCTCGAGCGTGCAGTCGGGCACCCGCGCGGGATCGAAACCCTCGCCCTCGTCGGTCACCTCCAGTCGTACGACATGTGGCGTGACCTGGCAGTCGACATACACGATCTTCGCCAGATCGAGCCGGTTCCCATGCACGACCGCGTTGACGAGTGCCTCTTCCGCCGCCAGATGGATGGCGAACACGTCGTCGGCCGACCAGCCGTGCTGGCTGAGCTGGGCCAGCAACTCGTCGGTGACCAGGCGGCTCGCGCCCCGCTCGCTCGGCAACTCGAACGACCGGCGCCATTCCGTCGGCGTGTTGTCAGCCATGACCGCCCACTCCGCCTGTCAGCCGCTCGACTCCATTCTAAAAGGCGGCGATGGCCTCGGCCGCGTCGCCCCGGATGTCGAACACCTTGTGGAGCTTGGTGACCTGGAACACCTCCAGGATGCCCGGCGAGATTCCACACATCTTCATGCGACCCTTGGCCGTCTTGACCTTGCGGTCGAACGTGATCAGTTTGCCAAGCGCCGCGCTCGAGAGAAACTCCACGCCGTCGAAATCGAGCAGGATGGCCTTGCGATTGTCGACGTCGACCAGGGCCGTTAGTTCGGCCCCGAGTTCCTGGATCGCCGCCTCGTCGAGAATCTTGCGGTCTTGGAACCTGACCACCGACACGTCGCCCGTTCTCGAAATCTCGATCCGCTTGGTCGACATCACGTCCTCGCCCGCCGGCCCAGGGGGGAACCCGCAAAGTCCGCACCTTAACCGTTTGGCCGTCCCCTCGCCACGCGGCCGGCCGGCGAAGTCGGCGGGCTCAATCAGCCGGCGACGACCACTCGGCCAGTCGGCCGAATCGTTACTGCCCCTGCCAGTTTGGCAGCGAACGGCGTGGTCGCTGGCCCGACAGGAAATGCCGCCACTCCGCGGAGGGACCGATTTTTTGCGGCTTTTCGGCACTGTATCGATTCCGGCGCGCGAGTTGCTTCCCGGTGGGGTGTCGGCCACTTTGTCGGCCGACGGCGGCAGGCTGCCCCGGCAGGATTCGTCGCTCCTCCGGCCTAGGCCGGCCCAGTGTTCCGTTCGTTCCACGATCCCTGCAGAGGTCACACCCAGATGTCAGCCACCGCCACGAAGCCAGCCCGCAAAAAGTCGACGTTGATTCCTCTCGGCGACCGCGTTGTCGTGGAGCGCGAGGAGAGCGAGCAGAGGACCTCCGGCGGCATCCTGCTGCCCGACTCGGCCAAGGACAAGCCGGCCCGCGGCGTCGTCGTCAGCGTGGGCGAGGGAAAGGTGGATGCCAAGGGCGTTCGCCACCAGCTGCAGGTCAAGCCGGGCGATCGCGTCGTCTTCACGAGTTACGCCGGAGAGGCGTTCAAGGTCGGCGACGACGAGCTCCTGCTCATGCGTGAGGACGACATCCTCGCCGTCCTCGGCTGAGGCCCTGTTTCGGCGTTCTTCCAGGCACCATCCACCCGTACCACGTCCACCCCTTCCCAGGAGAGACAATTCCATGGCCAAGATGATGGCATTCGACCAGGAGGCTCGCGAGGCGATGCGTCGCGGCGTGTCCAAGCTCGCCCGCGCCGTGAAGGTGACCCTCGGCCCGAAGGGCCGCAACGTGATCCTGCAGAAGAGCTTCGGCTCACCGACGGTCACCAAGGACGGTGTCACCGTCGCGAAGGAGATCGATCTTGAGGACGTCTACGAGAACATGGGCGCCAGGATGGTGCGTGAAGTCGCTAGCAAGACGAGCGACGTGGCCGGTGACGGCACCACGACGGCGACCGTGCTCGCCGAGGCCGTCTTTAACGAGGGGCTGCGGGCGGTCGTCTCTGGCGTGAATCCCGTCCAGATGAAGGCCGGTATCGAGAAGGCCGTGGCCGACATCACCGCCAAGCTCAAGGAGATGAGCATTCCGGTGAAGGGCAAGAAGGAGATGGCCCAGGTGGCCGCGATCGCCGCCAACAACGACGCGGAGATCGGCGACCTGCTCGCCGAAGCCATGGACAAGGTGGGCAAGGACGGCGTGATCACGGTCGACGAGGGCAAGAGCCTGAAGACCGAGATTGAGTTCGTGGAGGGCATGCAGTTCGACCGCGGCTATCTGTCCCCCTACTTCGTCACCAATCCTCAGCAGATGCAGTGCGTGCTGGAGGACTGCTACATCCTGGTGTTCGAAAAGAAGATCTCCTCGGTCAAGGACATCGTCCCGATGCTCGAGGCGGTCGTGAACTCAGGTAAGCCGCTGCTGATCGTGTCGGAGGAGGTCGACGGCGAGGCACTCGCCACGCTGGTCATCAACCGCCTCCGTGGCACGTTCCAGGTCTGCGCCGTCAAGGCGCCGGGCTATGGTGACCGCCGCAAGGCCATGCTCGAGGACATCGCGACCCTCACCGGTGCCACGCCGGTGTTCGAGAACCTCGGCATGAAGCTTGAGAACCTCGGCCTCGCTGAACTGGGCCGGGCGAAGAAGGTGATCGTCGACAAGGACAACACCACGATCATCGAGGGTGCCGGCAAGGCCGGAGGCATCAAGGCTCGTATCGAGCAGATCCGGCGCGAGATCGAGAATGCCACGAGTGACTACGATCGGGAGAAGCTCGAGGAGCGGCTGGCGAAGCTCTCCGGGGGCGTGGCCAAGATCAACGTCGGTGCCGCCACCGAGAGCGAGATGAAGGAGAAGAAGGCCCGCGTCGAGGATGCCCTGCATGCCACGCGAGCGGCCGTCGAGGAGGGCATCCTGCCGGGCGGTGGCGTGGCGTTGCTGCGGGCTTGCTCGACGCTCAAGCCGAAGGGACTCTCTGACGATGAGACGATCGGCTACAACATCGTGGTGCGGGCCTCGCGGGCGCCGCTCTCGATGATCGCCTCCAACGCGGGCCAGGACGGCTCGATCGTCTGCGAGAAGGTGCTCGAGGCGTCTGGCAATCACGGTTACAACGCTGCCACGGGGGTCTACGAGGACCTCGTCAAGGCGGGTGTGATCGACCCGGCGAAGGTGACCAGGACGGCCCTCCAGAATGCCACCAGCGTCTCCACGCTTCTGCTTACGAGCGACGCCTTGATCGCCGAGAAGCCCAAGGAGCAGAAGACCAAGGCTGGTGGCGGCGGCCATGGCGGCGACTACGACATGTACTAGTCGACGGCCGCGGGGACGTCAGCGTTCCCGATGGTCGGCCGGTGCCTGTCCGACTGAGCCCTCGATCGGGGCGACCTGCCGGTCGTCCCGATGCTTTTTCCGAGGTCTCCCGACCGCCTCGAGCGGCACAAAGCCGTCGCTGCCAGGGGGAGCGTCGGCCGGCCCGCAGTTCGGCGTTCGCAACCGCCGCCAGAGCGATCGGGCGAGCCAGGCCCCGGCGGCGACGGCCACGGCGATGGCCAACAGGTCCTGCACGCTCACCATCCCATCCAGGTGCCGAGGCGATAGGCCATGAAGGCCCCCAGCCAGGCCAGCGCCGTCATGTACGAGAATGTCACGACCGGCCAGACCCACGCCCCCGTCTCGCGACCGATCACGACCAGCGTGCTTGCGCACTGGGCGCACAGCGCGAAGAACACCAGGATCGAAATCGCCACGGGCAGCGTGAACACGGGGCGGTCGGTGCCCTCCCAGCGGGCCGCCTTGAGTCGCCGCTCGAGCGCCGTCCCCTCGGCGTCGTTGGGGGGCAGATCGTAGAGCACCGAGAGCGTGCCGACCACCACCTCGCGGGCCGGAAAGCTGGCGATCACGGCACAACCGATCTTCCAGTCCCAGCCGAGTGGTCGGACCAGCGGTTCGACGAACCGGCCGATGCGTCCGAGCAGGCTCTGCCGCTGGATCGCACTCCGGCGGGCCGCTGCCAGGCCGGCGGGTGTGTCGAGGGCGGCGAGTTCCGCGGCGAGTTCGGACCGTTCGGCCACCGGTCCGTCGGGCACGGCAATCCGCGCGGCCAAGGCCTGCCGTCGTGCGGCCACGTCGGCCGCGATGCGCGGCTCGATGCGCGGGTAGTTGGAGAGCGCCCAGACCACGACGCTGACGGCAAGGATCAGCGAGCCGGCATTGGCGAGGAACGACGCGACCGCCTCCCGGGCCCGCTCCAGCACCGTCGCGGGTTGCGGCCAGCGCCAGCCGGGCAACTCCATCACGAAGGGCTGGGGTGGACCGCGAAACACCGTCCGCGAAAGCAGGGCCGCCACCGCGGCCGCGACGGCGACCCCGAGCGCGTACATGCCGGCCAACACCACGGCGGGCAGTCGCAGCAAGGGCAGTCCGACGGCGACGTCGGGCACGAAGGCCCGGCACAAGAGCAGATAGACCGGCAGCCTCGCCGAGCAGCTCATCAGGGGCGCGACGAGGATCGTCAGCAACCGGTCGCGGCGATTCTCGATCGTCCGGGTCGCCATGATGCCGGGAATCGCGCAGGCGAAACTCGATAGCAGCGGGATGAACGACTTGCCGGACAAGCCGACGCCCACCAGCAGACGATCCATCAGGTAGGCGGCCCGCGCGAGATAGCCGCAGCCCTCGAGCGTCGCGATGAACAAGAACAGCAGGGCGATTTGGGGCACGAACACCACCACGCCCCCAACGCCGGCCAGCAGGCCATCGACGACGAGTTCGCGGAGCGGCCCAGGCGGCAGGAGCCGCGTCACCGCGGCCGAGAGCGACTCCACTAGGCCGGCGAGGAGGGCCATCAGGGGTGCCGCCAGCCAGAAGATCGAACTGAACAGCGCGAGCATCACCGCCGCGAAGAAGAGCGTGCCCCAGAAGCGATGGGTGAGCAGGCGGTCGATGCGGTCTTCCGGTAAGCGGGGGGCCGCGGAGTCCCGGCGGACGATGCCGGCGACGATGCGGTCGACGACGGCGTAGCGGCGGATCGCGTCGCGTGCGGCGGTGGGGCGGTCGGCCTCGTCGGGCAGCGGCCTGAGCGGGATCGCCGGCGTGGGCCCGGCGACCGGTGCGGCCAGGATCGCCTCCTGGAGCGCGGGCAGTCCTTCCCCGCGCGGGGTGGCGACGGGAATCACGGGACAGCCGAGCCGGCGGGCCAGTTCGGGCACGTCGATCGAGCGGCCCTGGCGGCGGCCCACGTCCCAGAGCGTCAGCGCTGCCACCAACGGGAGTCCGAGGCCCGTGGCCTGCGTGACCAGGAAGAGATTCCGCTCGAGGTTTGTGGCATCGGCGACCACCACGACCACGTCGGGCCTGGGCACGCCCTCCTGCCGACCCTCCAGGACGTCCACCGCCACCTGCTCGTCGGGGCCCTGAGCCACGAGGCTGTAGGTGCCCGGCAGGTCGATCAGGTCGATCGTGCGGCCGCGGCAGACGAAGCGGCCGAGTTTCTCCTCGACCGTCACGCCCGGGTAGTTGCCGACCCGTGTGGGGATGCCCGCCAGGGCCGTAAACAGCGTGCTCTTGCCCGTGTTTGGATTGCCCAGCAGCGCGACGGTGAGCCGCTCCGGTCGGGGGCCGTTCGACGGCTGTTGCATGCGCGACACGCGGCCTGAGCGATGGAGCGGGAGTCAGGCAGGCTCGATCGTCACCCGCGCGGCCTCGGCCCGCCGGATCGACAGCCGATACCCACGGACCTCGAGTTCGAGCGGATCTCCGAACGGCGCCCGGCCGACGACCCGGACGGCGACGCCCGGCGTCAGCCCCATCTCCAGGAGCCGGATCGACACCCCGTCGGTCCCGCCGACGTCACCCACGCGGACACAGTCCCCCACGGCCACGTGGTCGAGCGTTGACAGGGCGACGGCCATGAGTCGGGGCGACTCCGAGTGAGCCGAAGAGCAGCGGGGCTGACGATCGCTGGAGTGTAGAAGTCGGTCAAGGGCAGGGCAACGCCGGCCCGCCGCACCTGCCGCGACCTGCCGGGGATAGAATCCAAGGCGATCCCCGAGGCCGAGAGCATGCCCGCGTCCCTCGCGATTCCCAGCCGCGGCCTGTTCGTAACCGGCACCGACACGGGCGTCGGCAAGACGGCCGCGGCTGTCGCGATCGTGCGCTGGCTCGTGGCGGCGGGACATCGCGTGGGCGTCTACAAGCCCGTCGCCAGCGGGATCGCCGCGGCCGACGAGCCGGGCGGCGATCCGCGACGACTCTGGGAAGCCGCCGGCCGTCCGGCCACCCCGGCCGCCGTCTGCCCGCAGGTGTTTCCGGCGGCGATCGCCCCGGCGCGGGCCGCGGCCGCAGTGGGACTGGCCGTGGACGATCCGCTGCTGCGGACGGGCCTCGCCGCCTGGAAGGAGAGCGACATCGTCGTCATCGAGGGGGCTGGCGGCTTGTGCTCTCCGCTCGGCGCCGACACGTTGGGCGTCGACCTGGCCGCAGCGATCGGCTACCCGATCGTGGTCGTGGATGCGGCGCGGCTCGGTGCGGTCGGTCGGAACTTGGCGACGGCGCGGGCGGCGCGGGCGGCCGGCCTGGCCGTGGCCGCCTGCGTGCTCTCCCACGTCGCGCCGGTCGCCGGTGATCCCGCCGATCCCGCCTCGGACGAGGCGATCGTCGCGGCCGCCAGGGCCGATCTCGAGCGGCACGGTCTGGCGGCGCCGGTCGTGATCCTCGGGCACGGGGCCGACGTCTTTCGGCCGCCGCTCGACTGGTGGCGGGCGGCCGGCTGACCGCGGCGGCGGGATCAGGCATCGCGCAACCGCGCCGCCGCCTCCACCGCCGGCAGCGAGTTGACATGGCAGCCGGTGGCCAACTCGAAGCCGGCCAGTTCGCTGGCCCGCGGCAGGATCTCGAGATGCCAGTGCCAGCGGTCTGCGACCACGGCCGTGGCCGCGGCGTCGGCACGCCAGGCCGCGTCGTGCAGCCACCAGTTGTAGTCGACGCCCGGCAGGAGTCGCGCGAGCCGGCCGACCAGGTCCTGGGTCAGATGGGCGAGCGCGTCGGCGGTGTCCGCGCCCGTGGCGTGGAACTGCGGCTGCCGGCTGGTCGGCACGATCCACGTCTCGCATGGCTGGCGGGGCACCGGCGGCACAATCGCCACCAGCCCGTGCGCCTCGCGGACGACTCGCCCCGCGGCATGCGCCTCAGCCAGCAGGTCGGCGAAGGGGTCGGCGCGGAGGGCCGCCGCGGCGAACTCGGCCTGCAGGGCCGGCGGCAGGAAGTCGATGGCCACCAGTTGGCTGTGCGCGTGGTCGAGCGACGCCCCGGCCCGCGGACCCGAGTTCTTGAACACCGTGCCCCAGGCGAGATCGCCGCGACGGGCCAGATCGGCCAGGCGGCGGCGGACGAGCTGCCAGCCGTCCGACCAGGTGGCGGCGTCGATGGAGAGGATCGACGTGTCGTGTCGTGGTGACTCGATCACCACCTCGTGCACGCCGTGCGCGGGTCGGGACGCGACGCCGTCGGCCAGCGGTGCGGGTGCCGGCTCCGCGAACGGATAACGGTTGGGAATGATCCGGGCCCGCCAGGGGGCCGGGGCGGCCGGTGCCCGCAGCACGTCGGGCGGGGTGCGGTCCTCGTTGCCGGCACAGAACGGGCACCAGCTGGCGGGCCCCTGGCCGCCGTGGGCTGCCGCGAGGTCGGCGCCGTGGGGTCGCTCGCCCCGCCGGGGCGCGACGATCACGGCACGCCCGGTGCGGTCGTCGTGGTGGACGATCGGATCGCGGTGCGGGTGGGGCGGCGCGGGCATCGAGGCCAGTATGCCCGATGCCACGGCGGCCGCGTGTTGAACCTGCTGCGCGGGCCTCGTAGACTCAAAGGTCCGCGTCCGTCCCAGGAGGTCTCTATGCTGACCGTCGGCGATTCCTTTCCTGCGTTCTCCTGCCAGGCCTGTATCGGCACCGGCAAGGACGACGTGAAGCTGCTTTCCAACGCCGACTACAAGGGCAAGTGGGTCGTCTACTTCTTCTACCCGAAGGATTTCACGTTCGTTTGCCCGACCGAACTGGCCGAGTTCAACCGTCAGCTCAAGGCCTTCGCCGACCGCGACGCGAGCGTCGTGGGAGGCAGCACCGACAACGAATACTCGCACCTCGCCTGGCGGCGGGCACACGCCGATCTCGAAAAGCTCGGCTACCCGCTGATCGCCGCCCAGAGGCTGTCGGCCGACCTGGGCATCCTGGAGAAGGCCGAAGGCTACTGCCTGCGGGCCACCTTCATCGTCGATCCCCACGGGGTGATCCAGTGGGTCGACGTCAACCAGGGGCGGGTGGGCCGCAACGTCGCCGAGGTGATCCGCGTGCTCGACGCGCTGCAGAGCGACGAACTCTGCCCGTGCAACTGGAAGAAGGGCGACCCCTACGTGAAGGTCGGCTGACTTCCCGGGACGACGACGCCGTGACGCCACCGCCGCGGTCCTGGCTGGGAAAGTTCGCCGACGCCTTCCGCGGGCTGTTCGAGGCGATCCACACGCAGTCGAGTTTTGCGGCACACCTGCCGGTGGCCGCCACCGCGGTGGCCCTGGCGGCCTGGCTGGGCATCACGCCCGGAGAGTGGTGCCTGATGGCCCTGGCGATCGGCCTGGTGATCATGGCCGAGGTCTTCAACACCTCGCTCGAGGCCCTCGCCCGGGCCGTGGGCCGCTATCCCGACGACGACATCCGCGACGCGCTCGATCACGCCAGCGGCGGCGTGCTGGTGGCGGTGCTCACCGCCGTGGTGGTCGGCCTGGTCGTGCTCGGGCCGCGGCTCTGGGCGCTGGTCGCCTGAGCCTCACTTCGACCGGATGTCGTAGCAGAGCATGGCGTCACCCTCGCGGAGGTAGAGCAGGCCGTTGAGGATGACGGCGTGTGCCCAACTCGGCCGGTCGCCGCTGCCGGGCACCTGGAAGGCACTGACTTCCTTGTAGCCCGCCGGGTCAGCCTTCACCAGCGCCAGCGTGCCGTCGGAGAACTTCACGTACACGTGGCCGTCACCCGCCACGATGCAGGCCGAGTTCTTTCCGCTGCCCCGTTCCTTCCAGACGACCTTGCCGGTCATCAGTTCGGCACAGAACGGGATGCCCTTGTCGTCGGAATCACCGTACAGGTGGTCACCCACCAGCACGATGCCGCCGTGCTTGTTGGCGAGGTCCGGGTTGAGCGGGTAGACCTCCTCCACCTTCACCTCGGCGCCCGCCGCCACCTGACGCAGGAGCGCCCCACCCCGCCGGTAGCCTGCTGAGAAGAAGACAAGATCGCCCTTCACGATCGGCGTCGGGATCACGGCCGTGGTCTTCTCGATCGGGTAGGTCCAGAGCAGCGTGCCGGTCTTGGCGTCGACGCCGATCGCCCCGCCGGCAGTGGTGGTCACGTAGACCCGCCGCGGACCGAGTGCGGCGGTCACGATCGAGGCGTGGCCCGCGCCGGGGTCGTTGGGAACAGGGCAGGTCCAGATCGGCCGGCTCGACTTCTTGTCGAGGGCCACCATCGTCGCCTGCGGCCCGCCCGGCGTGCAGACGAGGCGGTCGCCGTCGATCGTCACCGACTCGCTGTAGCCCCAGGAATCCCCCTTCGTGCCACCGAACTGCTTGGTCAGATCGACGCGGAACACCTCGCTGCCATCCTTGAGGAGGCACGCGACGAGTTGCCCGAAGGGCGTGATCACATAGACCATCCCGTCGCTGACGGTGGGCGTGCTGCGGGAGCTCTGCCACGATTCCTGGCCGTTGGTCCAGGGGCCGCCGGTCTTGGTCTTCCAGAGCTGCTTGCCAGTCTTGCGATCGAAGCAGGAGAGGTATTCGTCGGCATCCTCGGCGGTGGAGAGCCCGTCGCCGAGGGTGACGATCCGGTCGCCGGCGATGGCCGGGCTGGCGTAGCCACGGCCGGCGCCCTTCGTCTCCCAAACGACCGTCGGGCCCGCCGCCGGCCAGGATTCCAGCAGCTCGGTGTCGGGGGCGACGGCCGAGCGGTCGGCACCGCGGAAGGTGGGCCAGTCGGCGGCCGGACCGCCGGTCGCGGTGATCAAGAGGGCGAAGCAGGCGAGGACACGTCGCAGAAACATGGTGGATCCTCTGCTCGGGGAAGCGGACGTCGTCGAGCCTAGGGGCGTTCCGGCAGGCGGTCAATCAGCGGTCGTCGGCCTGCTGCGTGGCGAGGATATAGTGATGGTGATTTCGAGGGCAACTCGTACGGAGACCACCCGTGGGCACGTC
The DNA here is from genome assembly GCA_016872955.1 of Planctomycetota bacterium. Lineage (GTDB taxonomy): Bacteria > Planctomycetota > Planctomycetia > Pirellulales > UBA1268 > QWPN01. The sequence continues at coordinate 1,500 of VGYP01000063.1, read as the reverse complement.
GGCGGCGGACAAGAGCGATCCCCTGTTCGGCAAACGGCAGACGATCGAGCAGGTCGAAGAGGGCCGCGAACTCGCGCCGCACTTCGATGCACAGGGCCTGATCCCTTGTGTCACGACCGACCACCGTTCCGGCGAGGTGCTGATGGTGGCCGTCATGACCCGCGAAGCACTCGCGAGGTCGATCGAGACGGGCGAGGCGCATTACTGGAGCCGCAGCCGGCAGGTGCTCTGGCACAAGGGCGCCACCAGCGGGCTGGTACAGAAAATCGTCGAGATGCGGATCGACGACGACCAGGACTGCGTCTGGCTGCGGGTCGAGGTGGCCGGCGGGGCAAGCTGCCACGTGGGCTACCGCTCCTGCTTCTACCGCAAGGTTCCGGTGGGCGACGATCGCCGGCAGGGTACCGACCTCGAGTTTCTGGAGGGACACAAGGCCTTCGACCCGAAGGCGGTCTACGGCGACGCCCCCAACCCGACGCAGCTCTGATACGCCTCCCATGTGATCCTCGCCCGCCCGGGTCCGGTGTGCCGCTGATGACGCGTTGCTGGCTGGGAACGCCTGCTGGCGCGGGTTCGAGGCTCCCCGTCCTCCGTCGCCGGACGTTCGTTGCGGGCATCGTGCCCACCATACACTCGATGCCAGCTGGCACTGGCTTCGCGAGCACCACTGGAACAATCGCACGTACGCCGACGAGCAGGCCCTCGTCGAGGGACCGTCAGGAGCCACCGGACGCTTCGCAGGACAGACATCCGGTCGATCTGCAGCACCCGGTGGATCACGCCTGAGGATGGAGTGGGATCCGTTTCACCGCCTACTCGGCGGCCGGCGGGGCCGGCAGTCGTTCACGGGCGAAGGCCAGTGCCTGCTGCATGGTCTCCGTCCGCAGCGGCTCCGGCACGTCCTCGATCACGGCGATGGCCTCGGCGAACCGCTCCGCGTCGATGAGGGCCATGGCCAGGTTGTGCCGCGGCTTGACGCGGTCGGAGTAACGGTCGGCCGCGATCGCGAAGATGACGACGGCGTCGTCGAGCCGGCCCCCCTGGGCGTAGGCCGCCCCCAGGTTTTGCAGGACGGCCAGGCGATTGGGGTTGGCGGCGAAGGCCCGCTCGAAGCAGGCGGTGGCGGCCGGCAGGTCGCCGAGTCGCTGCTCCGCCAGACCCTCGAGCAAGGCCACCGGCACGGCCTGCGGATCGAGCGTCTTCCAGGGCGTCGCAGCGCGGCGGGCTGCGTCCCGCATCGCCTGCCAGTCACCCCGGCCCTGGGCCCGCAGGGCCTCCTCGACGGCCCGCTCCTGGGCCACTCCCGCGGTCGCGTACGTCAGGCCGAGCACCAGCGCGGCCGTCACCGGCGGCACGACGAGCCAGCCCGGCAGCCGCAGCGGCGCGGCGGTCGGTCGCGACTCCCGATCGATGAGCACGATCACGGCCAGGTGCACCGCCAGCACCGCTTGATGGCTGATGCGGTCGAGTGGAAAGTCGAAACAGCTGAACACCAGGAAG
>VGYP01000062.1 GCA_016872955.1 Planctomycetota bacterium | reverse complement strand
GGCGAACAACTCAAGGTGGTCCGGGGACCGTTCGACGCGGTCGTCAGCGTGGCCCGCCGCCGCCTCAGCCTGCAGCTGGGCGGAGCCTATGCCGGTAGCTTTGCGGTGGTGGTGGGCCGCGAGTTCCTGCCGCGAATGGGCAGCGGCTTGCCGGTCGCAGAACCGCGGCCGGCGACGGTCGGCCAGGCGATCATGCTCGCCGACGGCCTCGCCATTCAGGCTGCCGACGATCCGGCACTCCTCAGCGAAGACACCGCTCCCACCAGCCTCGTCGTGTCGGCCCGTGACTTCGCCGATCTCGTCGACATCCTCGGCCCCGGCTCGCGGGTGCTCGTGCGGCAATGACGGCGGCCGGGCACACGGCACCGAAACGCCGCGGGCCCGCGGCGCTCATCGGCGCTGCGGGCCCGTCGGGTTTCACCGCGTTCCCCTGCCCGGGGAAGCCTCTGATTCGCCGGCCGACTTCAGGGCACGGCGACCATCACCACGCAGCGCGAAGGCCGTGACGGGCTTCGCCCCAGCGACCTCACCGCACGGCCTCCTGCAGCATCTTGGAGTTGGGCACCGAGTGCCGCGACACGCCGCCTGCCTCGCGGGTCTCGATGATCGTCGCCACCGGGCCCACCTCTCGCACGACGCCCTCCAAGCCGGACACGCTCACGTGGTCACCCGCCTGCACCCGCTGCCGGACGTAGTAGCCAGACAGGATGCCCGCCATCACGTCGCGGCCGCCGAGGCCGAAGGCCAGGGCGAAGCCCGCCGCCAGGCCGGCCGACCCGATCAGGATCAGCTTCTCGAGCAGCGCGAACTGGATGCCGAGCTGATTAAAGGCCGCGATGAAGGTCAGTATCGAGAGCACCCAGTAGCAGCCCGCCGCCAGGTATTCGGCATAGGACAGCCCCACCCGGTCGGCACTTGTGGCCACCACGCCGCGGACGAATGTCGCCGCGAGCAAGCCCACCACCACCACCACCGTCGCCACGAGCACCTTCGGGATGTAGTTGACCACCTCTCGCATGGCGAGCGAGACGCTCTCCAGGCCGAGGATGCTGAAGGCTGCCATCACGAACACGCTCATCAACAGCCAGAACACGATGCCGCCGACGATCGCCGGCACAGGCCGCCGGATGCCGACGTCGTTCATGCTGCGGGCCAGGCCGCTCTTCTCGGCCGCCGCCTGCAGGCCGATCTTCTCGCTCACCATCCCGACGATGTTGCCCATCCAGCGAGCCACCACGTAGCCGACCACCAGCACGACAACCATCGCCACCATCTTCGGGGCCAGCATGATCACCTGGCTCCAGGCCTGGGTGAAGCTGTCCACGAGCGCCTCCCGAGAGGCGTTCACCGTCTCCCGGGCGGTCTCCGCGGCCGTCTGGCCGATCAACACGACATCGCTCATCGTTTCGAACCCTCCTCTGCGGCGACCGTCCCTCGTGGACCAGCGCCGACGGAACTCCGCGGGAAACCCGTGGTTGGCCCGCGACCCAACCTGCCGGCAGCCGTGCCGGCGTGTCTCGTCATCTCGCTCCCCTGTCCGGCCGCTCGGCCGACGGCCAGGTGCCGGTCACCGTGAACCGCACCGCCGCCGCCAGGGCCGGAAGCATCTGCCCGATCGCCCATGGCATCGCCGCCAGCGCGAAGGCCGCGACATGGCCGGCCAGCAGCCGGGGATGCAGCTTTCGTCGCACCCCGGCCGCGAACCGCGGCGCCTCCGGCACGGGCGGTACGGTGAAGTCGGCGAGCCTGTCGAGCAGGTCCATTCGGCGCACTTCCCGTACCGTTGTGCCTCGGACGAACCGAGCGTGCCGTCCGGCGGCCTGGCGGCCGCATTCCCGGGCGACACCAGATGAGTTGCCGCCCGAGACCGCCGCGTCACGGATTTTTTTCACCGCCGAGAAAGGCCGGGCTGGCCGGCGTTTTCTTCAGCCGCCCGCCGCCAGCCGCTCGCGGATTCGGCTGATCCGCATCCGCAGGGCGCCGGGTGTGGAATCGAACATCTCGGAGAGGGCCTCATAGTCGTGTCCCTCGGCAAACTTCATCAACACGAGCGCGCGATCCTCCTCGTCGAGGCGGGCGAGCAGCCGCTCGAGATCGTGGGCGGCGGCGACGGAGTCCGCGGGGTCGGGCTGGCCGGTCGCGGCCGCCTCGGCCGGGAGCGGCCCCTCAGCCACCTCCGTCGTCTCCCGCCGCCGCCGTCGCGTCCGCGACCGCCGCAGCGTCAGGCAGGTGCGGATCGCCACGCCATGCAGCCAGGTCGCATAGCGACTGCGGCCGGCGAACTTCCCGCGATCGAAGAACAGCCGCACGAACACCTCCTGGGCGGCATCCTCGGCGTCGTGCCGATCGCCCATCAGCCGCCAGCACACCCGCCAGACGCGATCCCGAAAACGCTCCACGAGCGTGTTGAAGGCGACGCCGTCGGAGCCTTCGCGAGCGGCGAGGCTCGCCAGTTCCTCGTCGGTCGCCGCGGCGAGTCGGTCGTTTGTGCGGTCGTCCACACATCGTCCCCAGGAAAGGCTGGCCCCCAGTCGCCGGTGCCCGTCACCATGGCCGACCATTGTGATCCACGCCCGGAACGCATGCCGACCCCGCGGACGGGATCAGCCCAGGGCGGCGGCGGCGGCGGCGATCGCGGCCTCGACGGCCTCGGCGGTCGCCGCCTCCCCCTCCGGGCCGACCGCCGCCTCGGCCACCAGCCGCACGATGGGTTCCGTGTTGCTCGCCCGCACGAGCAGCCAGCCACCGGGCCAATCGAGCCGCAGGCCATCGAGACGACTGGCCTCCGCCCCGGGAAAGGCCCCGGCGATCCGAGCGAGGCCCGCGGTCAGTTCCGGACCGCGGACAGCCGACGAGACCGCGACCTTCGCCTTCTTCATCACGAAGCGGGGCAGCGCCGACTCGAGATCGGCCACCGTCGCTCCGCCGCAGAGCCGCTCGAGCACCAGTGCCATCGCCACGGCGGAATCGCGAACGAGCACCACCCGCGGGTCGATCACGCCCCCGTTGCCCTCGCCCCCCAGCACGGCCCCATGCGCGAGCATGCCGTCGACGACGTTGGCTTCGCCCACCGCGGAGACGTGACACGGGACGCCGAAGCGGGAGGCGACGGCGGCGGTCATGCCGCTCGTCGAACAGTTGACGACCACGGGACCTGGCGTGCGGGCCAGCACGGCCTCGGTACAGAGGGCGAGCGTCGTCTCCTCACCGAGATACCGACCGGACGCGTCGGCGATGGCCAGCCGGTCGGCGTCGGGGTCTTGAAAGAAGCCCACGTCGGCTCCGGCGGCTGCGACCCTGGGCAGCAGTCCTGCCAGATTGTCGGCCGTCGGCTCGGGCTCGTGTTCGAAGCGACCGTCGGGCTCGGTGCCCTCGGCGACCACCTCGCAGCCGAGGCGGGCTAGCAGCGGCAGCGCGACCCGGCTGCCGGCGCCATGCCCGCAGTCGATCCAGACCCGCGGCCGGCGACGGTGGATGGCCTCGACGTCGACGAGGCGGGCCAGGAGGTCGACATGCGTCGCGGTCGGATCGGCGGCCGTCACGACGCCAGCGCGGGCGGCCGGCATGGCCGCGGCCGTGGTCGGACGCTGGTACTCGGCCAGGACGAGGCGGCCCGCCGCGGCCGTGAGTACGCGTCCCGCCGCCGCAAAGAGCTTGAGGCCGTTGTAACGGGCCGGGTTGTGGCTGGCCGAGATCTGGATCCCGCCGGCCGCGCGGAACTGCCGCACGGCGATGCCGACGGTCGCCGTGGCGGCCACGCCGCAGTCGATCACGTCGCGGCCCGCCGCCACCAGCCGCGCCGTGATCGCCGCGGCAAGCGCAGGTCCGCTCTCCCGCCCGTCGCGGCCCACGACGATCGGCCCCGCCGGCAGCGTGGCGGCGAAGGCGGCCGCGTAACGGCCGGCCACGGACTCGTCGAGCGTCACGCCGACCACGCCCCGCAGTCCCGAGACGCTGACGATCAGCGGTTCGGCCTGCGGGCGGTCGGAGGGCTCGTGCGTGGCACCGCTGTCGGACATCACTCGCGGCAGTATAAAACGTGGACCCGGCCCCGGGCGTCCGCGTTGGCCCGTCACCGCCGGCCCGCCCTGGAGACGATCATGCCCGCCGCCACCGACGCGTCGCTCGCCCGCCGCCTGGAGGCCGTCGACGCGGCCCGCCAGGCAGGCACGATCACGGCGCATTCCGCCACCACGATGCGGGACTGGCTGGTCAAGCCCCGCTACGCCGAGTTCGCCGCCGACTTGGCGGCGCGGATCGACGCGGGCCTGTGGCGAGAACTCGACGACGCCTTCTGGACCGTGATTCCCTTCGGCACCGGGGGCCGCCGCGGCCGCATGTATCCGGTGGGCTCCAACGCGATCAACGACCGCACCATCGGCGAAAGCGCCCAGGGGCTGGCCGACTACGTGACGAGCGTCGTGCCGGCCGGCACGACGCCGACCTGTGCGATCGCCCATGACACCCGCCACCACTCGGAGCACTTCGCGAAACTCTGCAGCGAGGTCCTGCTGGCGGCCGGCTTTCGCGTCTTCTTCCTACGGGGCGTCCGCAGCACGCCCGAACTCTCGTTCGCGGTGCGGTTCACCGGCAGCACCTGCGGTATCATGGTGACCGCCAGCCACAATCCACCCACCGACAACGCGGTCAAGGTCTACTGGGCCGGCGGCGTGCAGGTGCTGCCTCCGCACGACAGGGGCATCATCGACCGCGTGATGCAGGTCGACCAGGTCCGCCGCGAGCCTTTCCAGGAGGGCGTGGCGAGTGGCCGCGTCACGTTCGTCGAGGGTCAGGTCGATCCCGCCTTCGTCGCGGCCGTGCTCGAGCAGTCGGCCGCGGGCCCCAGGGAACTCTCGATCCTCTACTCGCCGCTGCACGGCGTCGGGGCGACGGCGGTCGTGCCGGTCCTCCGCGGAGCGGGCTTCGACCGTCTGCGGGTCTTCGGGCCGCACGAGCGACCCGACGGCGACTTTCCCAACGTCCCCGGACACGTCGCCAACCCGGAGGTGCCCGCGGTGCTTGAGCAGGTGATCGCGGAGGCGGTCGCGACCGGCGACGATCTCGTGCTGGCCAGCGATCCCGACTGCGACCGGCTCGGCGCCGCGGCGCCGCTGACCCGCGGGACGGGCAGCCGCTGGGGCGTGCTCACGGGCAACCAGCTCTGTGCCCTGCTCTGTGAGCAGGCGATCACCGCCCGCGGCTCACGCGGCCGGACGCGGCCGGGCGATTACGTGGTCACCACGCTGGTCACCAGCGGGCTGGTCCGCCGCGTGGCGGAGGCGCACGGCCTCGCGGTCGACGACACGCAGCTCGTCGGCTTCAAGTGGATCTGCTCGGCCATCGATCGTCACGGTCCGGATGGATTCGTGTTCGGTGCCGAGGAGTCGCACGGCTACCTGGCCGGCACCCATGTCCGCGACAAGGATGCCGCCGTGGCCGCGTTGCTGATGGCCGAACAGACCGCGGCCCTGGCGGCCCGCGGCCGCACGCCACACGAACTGCTCGACGAACTGTATTGCCGATTCGGCTGCCACCAGGAGCGGACGGTCAACGTGATGCTGCCCGGTGCCAGTGGCATGGACCGCATGAAGGAGATGATGGCGACGCTGCGCTCTCGGCCGCCCGCCGCCTACGGCGACCTCGACGTGGTTCGGACCCGGGACCAGGCGAGTCTCACCACGTGGACACCGGGCGGTGCACGCGAGCCGTACGAGGGCGTGCAGAGCGATCTCGTGATCTTCGACCTCGCCGGCCTGCCCGACGCCGGCACCAGGACCGCCGGACGATTCCCTCCGCTGGGCAACGCCGTGGCCGCCCGGCCTTCCGGCACAGAGCCCAAGATCAAGTTCTATCTCTTCGCCGCCGCGCCGCCCGTGACGGCGGCCGACCTGCCGGCCGTGAAGGAGTCGCTCCAGCGCCGGCTCGACGCGATCGCGGCGGACCTGCGCACGCTGGTGGGCGTGTGAGCCGAACCGTTGGGCCACGTGGACGGTGAAGCTATACTTTGCGTTGGTTTCGGGCGTCGGAACCAACGAGTCGCCGGCGTCGCCCCACTGGTGATGCCCTCGATGAAAACCGTCGAGGACGCGGCCGCCCCCAACGGGAAGGTGTTCGCATGGGTTGCTCGACGCCCCGCTTCCGACTCGGGCCGCTGGTCCTCCTGGCGACCGTCTCGCTGCCCGCGGCGGCGGTGCGGGGGGATCCGGTCGCCCCGCCGCCCGGACGGAAGCTCTCGTTCAACGAGCACATCCGGCCGATCCTGTCGGAAAACTGCTTCGCCTGCCACGGGCCCGATGGCGGCAAGCGTCAGGCCGGCCTCCGGCTCGACACCCACGAGGCGGCGACGACCGAACTCGAGAGCGGCATGCGGGCGATCGTGCCGCAGGACGTGGCCGCGAGCGAGATCCTGGCCCGCGTCGTGTCGGACGATCCCGACGTCGCGATGCCGCCGCCGTCGGCCAAGCTCGGCCGGCTGACCACCGAGCAGGTTGCCACGCTCCGCCGTTGGATTGCCGAGGGAGCGGAGTATCAGCCGCACTGGGCCTTCCTGCCGCCACCAAAACCGACCGTCGACGACCTGTCGAGCGGCCTTGACGCCATCGTGGCCCGGAAGCTCGCCGACCGCGGGCTGGCGCCGCAGTCCGAGGCCACGCGGGCCGCGCTGATCCGGCGGGCGAGCTTCGACATCACCGGCCTGCCGCCCACACCTGAAGAGGTGGCGGCATTCGTCGCCGACACCGCCCCCGACGCCTACGAAAAGCTCCTCGATCGTCTGCTGGCCAGCCCGCGGTACGGGGAGCGGATGGCGGCCGATTGGCTCGACCTGGCCCGCTACGCCGACAGTTACGGGTTCCAGGTCGACCGCCCCCGCCCGACGATGTGGCCGTGGCGTGACTGGGTGATCAAGTCCTTCAACGAGAACCTGCCGTGGGACCAGTTCGCGGTCTGGCAGGTTGCGGGGGACCTCCTTCCCGATGCCACCGCGGAGCAGCGGTTGGCCACCGCCTTCAACCGGCTCCACCAGCAGGAGTCCGAGGGGGGCAGCGTGGAGGAGGAGTATCGCGTCACCTACGTCAACGATCGGGTGACGACCTTCGGCACCGCGTTTCTCGGCTTGACGCTCGAGTGCTGCCGTTGCCACGACCATAAGTTCGACCCGCTGTCCCAGCGCGACTTCTACTCCCTGTTCGCCTTCTTCGACGACATCGACGAGGCCGGCCTCTACTCCTACTTCACCGACGCCACCCCCACGCCCAAGATGCGGCTCCTCAACGGCGGGGCGGCCGATGCACTGACAAAGGCCGAAGAGTCCTGCACGGCGGCGGCGGCGGCGTTGATCGCGGCCGAGGAGGCGGCGGTCGGGGGGGTGGCCGACTGGCTGGCCGGCAAGGCACCAAAGCCAGCGGCAGTGGCGGCCCGATCGGCGGGTACGATTCCCGGTGAACTCGCCCGCTACGCCTTCGATGGCTCCTTCGCCAATGGCGTCGCCGGCGGCCCGGCGGCGTCGTCGCCCGCCGAGAACACCTTCGTCGCCGGTCGGGACGGGCAGGCCATCCGACTGACCGGCGACCATCCAGTGAACGTGCCGGCGGGTAACTTTCGCCGCAGCCACCCCTTCACGGTGGCAGCCTGGATCAGGCCGGCGGGCCGCTCCGAGCGGGCCGTCGTCTTCCATCGGTCGCGGGCCTGGACTGACGCCGCCAGCCGCGGCTACGAGTTGCTCGTCGTTGACGGCCACCTGCGCTGGTCGCTGATCCACTTCTGGCCCGGCGACGCCGCCAGCGTGCGGATGCAGGAGCCGCTGCCGATCGACCGCTGGGTGCACGTGGCCGTGACGAGTGACGGCTCCGGCACCGCCGCCGGGCTCGGAATCTTCGTCGACGGCCATCTGGTCGCCACGTCGGTCGTGCACGACAATCTCAGCCGCGACATCACCGGTGGCGGCGGCGACACCATCACGATCGGCGAGCGGTTCCGCGACCACGGCTTCAAGGACGGACTCGTCGACGACTTCCGCGTCTTTGACCGCCAGCTCTCGCCGCTGGAGATCCGCGAACTGGTCGAGCCCGGCCCTCTCGCTGCGGCGGTGGCAGGCAACGGTGATGCCGAACGCCTCGGCGGCTACGTGGCCGCGGCCCTCGACGAGACGGCGGCAGGCCGCCGCAAGGCGCTCGAGGACATCCGCCGCAGCCGTGACGATCTCGCCGAGCGGCCGACCGAGATTATGGTGATGCGTGAGTCGCCAGCCCCCAAGACAGCCTTCGTGCTCGAGCGCGGCGAGTACGACAAGCGTCGCGAGGCGGTCGGTCCCGGCACCCCCGCCGCCCTGCCCCCGCTGCCCGCCGACGCCCCGCGGAACCGGCTGGGGCTCGCCCGCTGGCTCGTCGACCCCGAGCATCCGTTGCTGGCGCGGGTGACGGTCAACCGTGTCTGGCAGGGTCTGTTCGGCACCGGGCTCGTGACGTCGCCGGAGGATCTCGGCAGCCAGGCACCGCGGCCCGAGTATCCCGAGTTGCTCGACCTGTTGGCCTGGAAGTTTTCGCATCCCGTCGCGGACGGGGGGTTGGGCTGGGATATGAAGTCGCTCGTGAAGGCGATCATGCGTTCCCGCACGTACCGGCAACGGAGCGTCGCCGACGCGAAGACCATGGCGGACGACCCGCTCAACACCTGGCTGGCTCGTGGGCCGCGGCACCGCCTGCCGGCAGAGATGATCCGCGACGGCGCGTTGGCTGCCTGCGGGCTGCTCGTGGAGAAGATCGGGGGCCCGCCGGTGAAGACCTACGACATGCCCGATTCGTTCAAGCCCGAACAGGCCGGCTCCGGTGAGTCGCTCTACCGGCGGAGCGTCTACACCTACTGGCGGCGGACCGGACCGGGCCCCATGCTCGAGGTCTTCGACGTGCCGTCACGGGTGGTCTGCGTCGCCCACCGCGACACGACCAACACGCCGCTGCACGCCTTTGTCCTGCTCAACGGCCAGCAGTTCGTGGAGGCGGCCCGCGTCCTCGCCGAACGGTTGCTCGCTGACCAGGAAGCCGATGCCAGGCCGCCGCTCGAGCGGGCTTTTGAACGGCTCACCAGCCGGCCCGCCGACGACCGCGAGCGGGAGATCCTGCGGACGATGCACGGCGGTCAGCTCGACTGGTACCGAGCCCATCCGGAGGATGCCGCCCGGCTCGTGACCGTGGGGCAGACACGGCGGGTCGAGTCGCTCCCCGCCGTGGAGGTGGCCGCGACCGCCGCGGTGATCAACGCCCTGCTCAACTACGACGGCTGCGTGGTGAAGCAATGAACGACTTGTCACGTGGCTGCACCGGACCGCAGACCGTCGTCGACCGCCGGCAGTGGCTCGGCACGTTCGGCATGGGCCTGGGCGGCATCGCACTGGCCGACCTGCTTGGCCGCGAGGTGACTGCCGCCCCGGCGAGCCCCCCCCTGCCGGCCGTGCCGCGTGGGGGTGCGATCGACGCCTTCCACGTGCCTCCGCGGGCCAAGCGGGTGATCTATCTCTTCCAATCGGGCGGGCCGTCGCAGCTCGACTTATTCGACCACAAACCGCTCCTCAAGGAGCGTGATGGCGAGCAACTGCCCGCCAGCGTTCGCGGCGAGCAGCGGCTGACGGGGATGTCGGGCAACCAGAGCTCGATTCCGCTGGTCGGCTCCCCGTTCCCGTTCGCCCGACACGGCGAGAGCGGCGTGTGGGTGTCGAGCCTGCTGCCGCACACCGCCTCGATCGCCGACCGGCTCTGTTTCATTCACTCGATGCACACGCCGAGCATCAACCACGGCCCGGGCGTGACCTTCATGCAGAGCGGCTCGCAAATCCCGGGGCGGCCGAGCATCGGGGCCTGGCTCGACTACGGGCTGGGCCGTTTGCAGGATGACCTGCCCGCGTTCGTGGTGCTGATCACCAAGAACAAGGGCGGCCAGCCGCTGATGAGTCATCTCTGGGGGGCTGGCTTCCTGCCGACGAAGCATCAGGCCGTGCGTTTTCGCTCGGGCGCTGATCCGGTGCTCTACGTCAATAATCCTCCCGGCGTGTCGATTGCGAGCCGGCGGCAGGCGCTCGATGGGCTGCGGCAACTGCACGAGCATCAGTTCGCCGGCGCTCCCGACGCCGCGATCCAGGCTCGCATCGCCAACTACGAGATGGCCTTCCGGATGCAGTCCAGCGTGCCGGAGGTGACCGATTTTTCAGACGAGCCGGCCCACGTGCTCGACGCCTACGGGCCGGGTGCCCGCGACCCCGGCACCTTCGCCGCCAACTGCCTACTTGCCCGACGGTTGGCGGAGCGTGGCGTGCGGTTCATCCAGCTTTACCATCAGGATTGGGACCATCATGGCGGCCTGCGTGGGGGCATCGCGGGAGAATGTCGGCAGACCGATCAGCCGTCGGCAGCGCTGGTGAAGGACCTGGCCGACCGCGGCATGCTGGACGACACGCTCATCGTCTGGGGTGGCGAGTTCGGCCGCACGAACTACTGCCAGGGTCTCTACAAGCCGGGGCAAGATTTCGGTCGCGACCATCATCCGAGGTGTTTCACGCTCTGGATGGCGGGCGGCGGCGTGAAGCCCGGCGTGACCTGGGGCGAGACCTGCGAGTTCGGCTACAACATCGCCTCGGATCCGGTGCACGTCCATGATTTCCATGCGACGATGCTGCATCTCTTGGGCATCGACCACGAGCGGCTGACCTACAAGTTCCAAGGCCGCCGGTACAGGCTCACGGACGTGCACGGCAAAGTTGTCGAAGGCATTCTTGCCTGACCGACGGGCACGATGCCCGTCTGCGACCAGCGACCGGAGGTCGCCAAGCAAAACACGGCACGACGGCGTGGTTTTGCGTGTCTCATCCCGTGCAAGGCACAATTGTCGAACGCATTTTGCCCGACCACACCGCACACCGCGCCCCCGTCTCGTCGGCCTTACTTCGCGGCCCCGAGGTAGGCCACCAGATCGGCAAGTTCCTGCGGCGTGAGCAGCTGCTCGAACCCCTTGGGCATCAGCGAGACGGTGCCGGCGGTCAGCGACTCGATGCCAGACCTCAGAATCCGTTCGGCCATGGTGGCGCTTGTCTGCAGCACGATCTCGGTGGCGGTCTCGTCCCGGATGATGCCGCTGAAGGCCCGACCTTCGGTCGTCACGATCGTGACTGGATCGTAGGTCCGCACGAAGGAGGCACTCGGCAGCAGGATCGCCTCGAGCAGGTCGGCCGGGGTGCGGATCGCACCGATCGTAGTGAGGTCGGGACCGATGCGGCCGCCGACCGCCCCCATCGCGTGGCAGGCCGTACAGGCCGCCTTGCTCGAGGCGAATACCACCTTGCCGCGGCCCGCATCACCGGAGGGCAACTCGGCGGCGAGCTTCGCATACGACTCGTGTTCGGCGGCCCGCGCGGCGTCGATGCGGGCGATCAGGTCACGCCCCAGGCCGGCCTGCTGGGCCGGAAGCGCGGCGACGGCGGCGGCCACGGCCGACCGGTCGATGGCCTCGGGGCGTGCCGTGCGGCCGACCGCTTCCACAGCCGCCACGAGCGGGTCGCCCCCGCGCTTCGTGAACGACGGCAGCAGGACGGCGACGTCGTTGCCGAGCAGCCGTCCGAAGGTGGCCGCGACCCGCGTCAGCTGCCCCTCGTCGAGCGCGGCTGCCGCCAGGGCCGCCGTCGCGGCCGAGCGGTCGAGCAGCGAAGCGCCCTCCCCGTCGCCGGCGGCGAGCAGGTCGATCAGCCGGTCGACGAGGGCGGGGGGCAGTCCGCCGCCATCGTGACCCGCGACCTGCAGGGCCAAGGCGCAGGTGCGGGGCGGCGTCGCCGGGTCGCACGCGATGCGGATCGCAGATGGTCGCACCGCCGCCCGTTGCCGCGGTGCCAGGGGCAGGTTCGCGAGTGTCTGCAGGGCGGCCGCGACGTCGTCGGGGGTGGTCTTGGCGGGGTCGGCGGTCAGCACGGCCGCCAGCGCGTCGAACCAGGACCGAGGCGTCACCGCGGGGCGGGCCGTGCGCATCACGGCCAGCGTCGCCCGCCGGACGGCCGCCCCCTCGGGGGCCGCGGCGGCGTAGACCGCGGCGATCGCGTCGGCCGCCGCGGGCTGCACCGACAGCCGCGCGAGCATCGTGATGATCCGATCGGCCTCCTCCGGGCCGGCGCCGGATGCGCGGTCGAGCTGGGCGGCCAGGCCCGCTGCCACCGCATCCGACCAGTCGGGGTGTTGCGAGACCACCCACCAGGCGGCGTCGCGGACGGTCGCATCGGTCGC
>VGYP01000061.1 GCA_016872955.1 Planctomycetota bacterium | reverse complement strand
CATGTCGAGACCGAGCCGCGGTGCCGCGGCAGTTTCATGTCGGCCACCTCGGCCGTGCAGCACGTCGCCAGCGGCCTGGGGACCACGCTCGCCGGCATGATCGTCACGGGGGCGCAGGCGAGCCGCTGCGGAACTTCGGGACGGTCGGCATGCTCGCCGCCGCTGTGACCATCGCGAGCCTGTGGTTCGCCGCCCGCATCTGTCCGCTGGCCTGATGCACGCGGCGGCGCGACGGGCGTGCCACCCCTGTGGCGTGTCCACGCTCCAGTGGGCCACCTGCATGAAGAACTTCGAACTGAAGACCGCCAGAATGCAGACCGTCGCTAGCAGGCGCGGCACGGCCGTCTGGAGATTGCCAAGCCGTACGGCCAGCGGCACGCTCTCCGTGCGGGCCATCCAGGCGTGGATGTTTTTCACTTTGACGGCGGCCTCATCGACGAGGATGCCGATGGCGAGGGCCTGGCCGCCGAGCGTCATGACGTTGATCGTCTCCCCCGTCAGCCAGAGCGCTAGGATCGAAACACACCGGGCCAGCGGGATGTTGAGCACCACGACGATCGCGCTTCACCAGTCCTGCCGGAAGACGAGCACCACGATGCCCACGAGGAACGCCCCGAGGACGCCCTCATCGACGACCGACTTCACCGCCCCCATCATGTAGGGTGATTGGTCGAACTCGAAGCCCACGTTGATGTCCGGCGGGAGCACCCGCTGCATTTCCGGGATCACCCCTTTGACGCTGGTGATGACGCCCATCGTGGACGCATCGGCCCGCTTGGTCGCGAGGACGGAGACGGCCGACGACTGTTGGCGAGGGCGTAGCCGGCCGGGACGTCGGAAGCGTCCGTGACCGACGCCGACGTCCCGCACGTTCACGGAGTCATCACCGCTTCGGATCGGGATCGTGAGCAGCGACTGCGGGTGGCGGACGACCGGATTGGTCGAGACGATCGGGGAGCTGTCGCCAACTAGCACGTTGCCCGACGGGCTGATGGCGTTGCTTTGGGCCAACGCCTCGACGATCTCCTCCGATGACATCGCGTAGGCTTGCAGCCGCCGCCGATCGAAGGTGATCACGATGTCCGACATCCGGAAGCACGCCGAGCGGCTGGCGACGGCGACGGCCGACTCTGCCCGCAGCGACGCCGGCAACGAGGCCGATGCGGACCGAGCGGCCACGGAACTTGCGATCCGTCAGAACGAGGTCGTCCAGGCCAATGAGGAGATCCAGGTGGCGTCGGCACGGGTGGTCGAGCTGCTCAACGACGATCCGCGGTTCCTGCTCAGCGCCACTCGATACGCCGAGCCAGGCGCTGTTGCCGACGGGGCTTCAGCGGCGGCCGGGACTTGCCGAAGCCCGCCACCTCGTGGGCGAAGCGGTGCACCCCGTGAACATAGAGAAGCTCTCCGCGTGGCTGCCAACCGTGCTCATGGGCACCAGCGACGCGGCCTTCGGGGGAAGCCAGGGAAGTCAGATCGACAACACCGCCGGACGCTTCGACCTTGACGCGATCACCTACTGACAGGTCCGCGGCCTGGGCGTCGGTGCATACGCCGTACGCCGCGAGGCCCAATCGCACTACCATCAAAACCGCATGCCGCAGATCCAGGTGATGAATCGCGTGAGTCGCGAGATCGTCGAGTCGCATGCCCAGATGCTCGGGCGTCATCGCCAGATCGGGATCGCCGAATGTGCCGTCCAGCGGGCGACCTGGTCGTTCGAGCGAAACTGGCTCGGAACTCGCGACCGCGAGAGATTGCCCATCGAAACACTGCAAACGATCCAGGCCTTGGACCAGTGGCGTCACGAATACCTGCCGGCGCTGGTCGACTTCAACGAGGCGCAGTTCCGGCTCCAGCGGGCGCTGGGCTGGCCGATCGATCTGGCCACCGTCCCCGCGGCGAACACCGCCGAGGGCTCGCGACGCGGCATAGGATCGTGACCGGGACGACGGGTCACTGCTCCCCGAGCAACTCCCGCAGCCGGGCCACCGCCGTGCGGCCGATCGGGAGCGGCTCGACCACGCCCTCGAAGAACAGCAGCGTCTGATCGCGGGACTGCCACTGGGTCGAGCGCAACAATGGCAGGTGCACGATCAACGACCGGCTGAGACGCTGGAAGCCCGCGTTGGGGCCCAGCATCGCCACCCATTCTTGCAACGTGCGTCGCACTTTACCGGGTTTGCGACCCGCGGCCTGCACGCGGGTGTAGTTCTGCACCCCTTCGATCCACGCCACCTCGGAGACCGGGACGATCTCCATCCGCCGGCCGGAATCGAAGGCCAGCCGGACGGTGTCGTGCGACTCGGCCCCGCCGACAGGCGGCTCGAGCGGCGGCGGCGGCGCGGCGGCGGCCCCGGCCTCCCGCAGGCGTTCCAACGTGATCGCCAGCCGCTCGTAGTCGAAGGGCTTGAGGATGTAGTCGATGGCTCCGTGCCGGAAGGCGTCGACGGCGTGCCCCTCGTGCGCGGTGACGAACACGAGCTTCGTTCCCTCAGGGATGCTCGCCACGAGGTCGACCCCTAGTCGCCCCGGCATGTCGATGTCGAGGAACACCACGTCCGGCACGCGGCCCTTCAGGAACCGCTCGGCATCGTCCACGCTCGCCGCCGTCCCGATGACGTCGACGGCAGACGACGTTTGCAGCAACTCGGCCAAGCGGGCGACCGCCCGTGGCTCGTCGTCGACCAGCAGCGTTGTGATCATACCTTTAATGTAACCTCGCAGCCGCCGGACAGGGGAATCCTCACCCGGACCCGCACCCACCCCTCCTCCTCGGCATGGGAAACCCTGGCTTCCGTGCCGACGAGCATCCGCAGCCGCTTCTCGAGCGACTCCAGCCCCGTGCCCGTGGAGTCGCGGCGTCCCGTGGGCACCCAGCGGCCCGTGTTGGCCACGTCGATCGCCAGCCAGCTCCCTTCGCGGCGGGCCGACACGTCGATCCGCAACGGGCGGATGCCGGACTCGATGCCGTATTTCAGCGCATTCTCGACGAGCGGTTGCACGAGCACCGGCGGCACGGGCACGCCCCGCACGTCGAGTTCGCATTCGATCCGCGTCACGAGCCCATCGCCGAATCTCATCACCTGGATGGTCAGGTACTCCTCTAGGGCGTCGAGTTCGCGAGACAGCGGCTCCAGCCTGGCGGCCGGCCGCAGCAAGAACCGCAGGTATTTCGACAGGGATTGCGTCACCGTCTCGATCGCGTCGGGATCGTCGCGGCTGGCAAGGACGGTATTGAGGGCGTTGAAGAGGAAGTGGGGACTGATCTGCGCCTGCAGGCGGTACAGCTCGTTTCTCAAGGCGAGCGACTCGGCCTCCATGGCACGGAACTCGGCACTGGTCCGCTCCCGGATGAGTTGGGTGCCGAAGTAGAGGGCACACCAGTTGGCCAGGAGCGTGACGTTGACGGCCAGGTCGGCCACCAGACGGCCACGGGACGGCCGGCCGCCGTCCGGCCCCGCCATCGCCGAAGCCGCCGCGAAGGCCAGCGTGATCACCACCGCCGCGGACAGGAGGCCGCCCGCCACCAGTCCGGCCCGCGTGACGTTGAGCCGCTCGAGCAGGCTGGGATTCTTGGACAGCCACCGCATTCCGACCGTGGCCGCGAGGCAGGCGACGACACGGGCCGCCGCCAGCGTCGGCGGGTCGCTGACCGCCGGGGCATAAACGGTCGTGATCAGCTGGATCGCCCCGAAGACGACCGCCCAGAACGAGACGTGCAAGGCCCAGAAGATCGCCTCTCGGGCCGCCGGACTCCTGCCGACCGGCATGGCGGCGGCGGCCGCGACGGGCACCGCGACGGCCGCCAACTCGGTCGATTCAGGAGCGGTGGACACGAGGCAGGACGCCAGACGATCGGCACGGGGACGGAGGCGACAACGAACCCCTTCTCTCTACCATCTTTCCACGCGCGAGTCACCCGTTCGGCCTGTGCCGGCCGCGACGTGCGGAGCGTCCCGCGGGGCGGGCGATCGACGGCTGCGGGTTCGCCGACTGCGACGGAGTGGGATACGATGTCGTCGCACAGGAGTCGTCGATGGATTCCAGGTCCACCCACGCCCGCAAGGAATACGAGCAGGCCACCCTCGACGAGGCCACGGTCGACCGCGACCCCATCAGGCAGTTTTCACAGTGGTATGACGCGGCCGTGGCGGCGTCGCTGCCGGAGCCGGAGGCGATGACGCTCTCCACCGCCACGCCCGACGGGCGGCCTTCGGCGCGGATCGTGCTGCTCCGCAGCTTCGACGACCGGGGGTTTTGCTTCTTCACCAACTACACGAGCCGTAAGGGACGCGAACTGGCCGCGAATCCCCACGCCGCACTCACGTTCCACTGGACGCCCCTCGAGCGGCAGGTGCGGATCGAGGGCCGCGTCGAGAAGACCAGCGGTGCCGAGAGCGACGCCTACTTTGCCAGCCGCCCGAGCGGCTCACGGATCGGTGCCTGGAGCTCGCCGCAGAGTGCGGTGATCACGGATCGGGCCTCGCTCGAGGCGGCCGTCGCCACGTTCCGGGCCGAGCATCCCGACGATGCGACGATCCCGCGGCCGGAGCACTGGGGCGGGTATCGGCTCGTGCCGGAACGGATCGAGTTCTGGCAGGGCCGGCCGAGCCGGCTGCACGATCGACTCCGATTCCGGCGGGATGCGGCCGGCCGCTGGACGATCGAGCGTCTGGCTCCCTGAGGCCCGGGGCGGCGGCGGAAAGCGGCGCGGCGTTTTGCCCCGCGCCTTGGAAACCCGGCGGCGAAAACCGTACGCTACCGGCTTTCGCTCGAACCTCCGCCAGACCACCAGCGACGCAATGTCAGCACCTACCTCGTCCGCAACCACCACGCCCGCAGACCCCTGGTTCCAGGATCGCTTCGCCCAGCGGATCGGCGGGGCCGGCTTCGGAAAGGGCACCGCGATCTACAAGTTCGAGCTCATCAAGCGGGCCAAAAGGCAGGCCCTGGCCGAGCATCCCGAGCGGCGGATGCTCGACTTCGGCATCGGCGAGAATGACGAGATGGCCCCGGAGAGCGTGCGGGCCGTGATGCGGCGGGAGGTCGACCGGCCCGAGAACCGCGGCTATGCCGACAACGGCATCGCGGTCTTCAAGGAAGCTGCCGCGGCCTTCATGCAGCGGGAGTTCGGCATCACGCTCGATCCCGTCACGGAAGTCAACCACTGCATCGGTTCGAAGACCGCCTACGCCATGCTGCCGGCGGCCTTCATCGACCCCGGCGACGTGACGCTGATGACCGTCCCCGGCTATCCCGTGGCCGGCACGGCCACGAAGTGGTTCGGCGGCACCGTCCATCCCCTGCCGCTGGTCGCCGAGCGGGGTTTCCTGCCCGATCTCGACGGCATCCCAGCAGGCGTGCTCGCCCGCACGAAGCTGCTGGTGCTCTGCTATCCCAACAGCCCGACCGGCGGGACGGCGACGCGGGCGTTCTACGAACGGGTGGTCGACTGGGCGCACCGCCATCGGGTGGTCGTGATCCAGGACGCCGCCCACATCATGCTCTCCTACGACGACGAGCCGCTGTCCTTTCTGTCGGTCGACGGCGCCAAGGAGGTGGGACTCGAGGTCCACTCCCTGTCGAAGGGCTTCCACATGATCGGCTGGCGGATGGGCTGGGTGTGCGGCCACGAGCGGCTCGTGCGGGCCTTCGCCGACGTCAAGGACAACTGCGACTCGGGCCAGTTCATGGCGATCCAGCAGGCCGCCGCCGCCGCCCTCGCCGACCCCGAAATCCCGCGGCGGGTCCGCGAGAAGTACCGGCGGCGGCTGGAGAAACTCGTGGGCGTGCTGCGGGCGGTGGGCTTCGAGTGCGAGATGCCCGGCGGCACCTATTTCCTCTACACGCGGAGCCCCGTCGGCGCCGGGGATCGCGTGTTCGCGACCGCCCAGGAGGCGAGCCAGTTCCTGATCCACGAACTCTCGATCTCGACCGTCCCGTGGGACGACTGCGGCGCTTCCCTGCGATTCTCGGCCACCTACGAGGCCGAGGACGAGGGAGCCGAAGACGACTTGATGGCCGAGACCCATGCCCGACTCACGCGGGCCCGGCTCAAGTTCTGATATTCGCCCCGTTTTCTGCCGCCACGTTTGCGAGGATCGCCCCCATGTTCCGCCTTCCCTCCCCCGTGCTCGTCTTCCTGGCCTGCTGCCTAACGCTCACGCCCCTCGCCGGCTGCGGTGCGAAGAAGGAACCCAAGACGATCGCCAGCCTGTTGGCCAAGGCGAAGAAGAACCCCAAAGCCGAAGGCCGGGCCCGCGACCTGGCGAAAGTGGCAGGCATGCAGGTCGACGTCAAGGACAAGAAGGGGGCCGTGAGCACCCTCGAACTGGCCATCGCGGAGATTCCCGCCGACGGCCAGCCGCTCGTCTGCGTGCCGGTGCTGGTCGAGATCGCGGAGACCTACGCTCAACTCGGCCAGCGGAGTTCCGCGAAGAAGGTGGTCGAGTCGGCCGTGAAGCTGACCGCGGGGCTCGAGGATCCGCTCGGCCGCTCGCAGTTGCTCGCCCAGATCGGGGTCGTGCAGGGCAGCCGCGATGGCGGCCTCGGCGACTCCAAGGCGGCCGAAGCCACGCTCGGCGAGGCGGCCAAGCTCGCCGGACAAAACGTGGCCGAGCGGTTTCGCGGCAAGGCCCTGGCGGCGGTGGCCATGGGCTACGCCGATGCCGGACTGGCCGACAAGGCCGAGGGCATGATCGGCACGCTGGAGGAGCTCGCGGCTACCCTCGAGGAAAAGCGGCCGAAGGCCGAGGCCTTCGCGGCGGCGGCGGCGGTGCGGGCCTCGGCCGGCGACAAACAAGCAGCGGCCAAGCTCCTCGACCAGGCCGCCAGCGCGGCCAAGGGGATCGACGACCTGCCCGCCAACCGGGTGTTCGCACTCGTGGCGGTCGCCAAGGCGCTGGTCGCCAACGGTGACAAGAAGGCCGCGACAGCCCTGCTCACCGACGCGGAAAAGTCGGCCGCCAAGGTGCCCGACCCTCAGATGCAGAAGGACGCGCTCAAGGCGGTCCGCATGCTGCAGGCGAAGCTCAAGGGCTGACCCGCTACCGCGACGGCGACCGCGACACCTTCTTGAGGGCCTCGAGCGCGAGCTTGCGGGCCTCGGCGTGGTCCACGATCGGTTCGGGGTAGTCGCGGCCCAGCTGCACGGCTGCCTTCGCCAGCACCGTCGCCTCGGCCTCGGCCGGGGCGTGGATGTCGGCGGCTGGCATGGTCCCTAGCGCCGGCACCCACCGTCGCACGTAGCCGCCATCGGGGTCGAACTTCTCGCCCTGGCTCCTGGGATTGAAGATCCGGAAGTAGGGGGCCGCGTCGGCACCGCAGCCCGCCGCCCACTGCCAGCCCAGGGTGTTGGCGGCCAGGTCGGCGTCCACGAGCGTGTCCCAGAACCAGCGTGCTCCCGTGAGCCAGTTCACCCGCAGGTCCTTGACGAGGAAACTCGCGACGATCATCCGCACGCGGTTGTGCATCCAACCGGTGGCCCAGAGCTGCCGCATGCCCGCATCCACCACGGGAAACCCCGTCCGGCCCCGTTGCCAGGCCCGCAGGCCCACCGGGTCAGTGGCCCACGGAAAGCGGGCGTAGTCGGCCCGCAGTGGGGCGTCGCTGGTGTGCGGAAAATGAAAGAGCAGGTGGCTGGCGAACTCCCGCCAGCCGAGTTCGCGAAGGAACACCTCCGGGCTGCCGGCGATCTTCGCGGCCGGCTTGCCGCCCACCGCCTCGCGGACGGCGTGCCAGACCCGCCGCGGCGAGACCTCGCCGAAATGCAGATGCGGGGAGAGGCCACTGGTGCCATCCTGGTCAGGCCGATCGCGGCCCGTGCCGTAGCCCGCCAGCGCCCGCTCGAGAAACCGGCTGAGCCGCTTCGTGCCACCGGCCTCTCCGGGCGCCCAGATCTCGGCCATCGTGCTGGCCCAATCGATCTCAGGAAGCAGGCCGAGGTCGTCCACCTCGAGGGGGACCGAGGGCCGCTCGGCGGCCGCGGCCTGCACCAGTCGGCGCGGTGCCGACATCGGCGCGGCCGGCTCGGGCAGCGCGAGCAACGCCCGCCAGAAGGGCGTGAACACCTGGTAGGGCCTTCCCTCCTTCGTCCGCACGTGGACCGGCTCGAAGAGCAGACCCCCGTTGTGGCTCTCGGCCACGAGGCCGGCGTTGATGAGGGCCTGCTTGATGGCGGTGTCGCGCTTCACCACCGCAGGCTCGTAGCGACGGTTCCAGACGACGTGCGTGGCGGCATGCTCCTTCGCGAGCGACCGCAGCGCAGCAACCGAGGGCCCGCGTCGGATCACGAGCGGCGCTCCCGCCTTGGCGAGTGCGGCGGCGAGCCTCTCGAGCGACTGGTACAGCCACCAGCGGGAGGCGGCACCGGGCTCCCACGGAGCCTCCTCGTCGGGTGCCCAGATGAACACCGGCACCACCGCGCCGCGGGCCGCGGCGGCGACGAGCGCGGGATTGTCGTCGAGCCGCAGGTCGTGGCGGAACCAGACGATCGTGACGGGAGCGGGCATCGGGTGGCTTCCTGGAGCGGGCAGGATAGCCGATCGGCGGCCACCGTGACTGGACGCAGCCGACCGCCGGCCGGTCGGGCCCTCCGCCAGGATTACCGTGACCACCCGCTGCGGCTCCACGCCGTTGAGCCGCTGGTCGAGACGCTGGAAGCGGGTGGTGAACCGTTCGTGATCGATCCCCATCAGGTGCAGGATCGTGGCGTTGAAGTCGTTGATGTGCACGGGGTGCGCGACGACGTTGTAGCTGAAGTCGTCGGTCTCGCCGGAGGAGGTGCCCGCCTTCACGCCGGCGGGGCTGTCGAGGCAGAGCACGGGGTCGCCCGAACCACGGAACGTGACGCCCGAAAACCACGTCGGGAGGAAGCCGCTGCCCCACATGCGCGAGTAGATCGCCTGGGCGTTGCCCGTCGCCGGAAACCGCGGCGTGAACACGACGAAGGCGGACAGGTCGTCGTTGTCGCTACCGAGTTCGTAGGCCAGCCAACTGCGGATCCTCGCCTTGCCAGGCAGCTCGCTGCCGGTCATCACGAACGTGCAGGCCGGATCATGATTGATGGCGTTGGTGTGCACCGACTTGACCAGCGTTAGGTCGTCGACGATTCCCGCAGTGTGCGGCAGCAACTCGGTGCAGACCCAGCGGCCGCAGTCGCCACGCTGCTCGAAGCGGAACGGTGAGCGCTACCGGGAAGCGCGCCTGGCCGCTGGTCATGGTGGAGAGCCGCTGGTCGCCGTGGACGGTCGGCGAGATGTCCTGCAGGACCGCGTGCCGCGGAATCCGTTCAATAGAGTACGGTTCACCCCCGGCAGGGCGGCAAGAAAACCGTCCCGTCCACCACCTGAAGCCCTGCGCCATGCCACCGGACTTCACCCGCACGAGCCTCGCGGGATTCGTGACGTTGATCGGAACGGTAACCCTTTGGTCGGCAGCGGCCGAGGCGCTGCACGCCGAGATGGTGTGACGAGGCTACTCGAAGCGGCCGGCCGTGCTCGGTCGCAGCCGCGGCGGGGGGCGTGCCCGTCTGCATCATCCATGGCGACGACGACAAGGTGGTGCCACTCGAGGCCAACTCGGCGGAACTGAAGCGTCGCTACGAGGCGGCGGGCAAGGGCGATCTCATGCGGCTGATGGTGGCGGAACAAGGGCCACAACTTCTGGGAGGGACTCTTCCGCTGCCAGGAACTCGTCGATTTCCCGATCGCCCGGGTCAAGGCCGGGCCGTGAGCCCCGACGGCTCGCGGACGGTGCGCCGTCGTCGCTACACTCGGACCGCTGCGGCACACCTCGCCGCGTCGCCACCCCCGTCGATCGCCGCATGATGCCGCCTGTCGCCCGGGCCGACCTGCCCACGCTCGACCTCCCACCCCACGCGATGACGATCCTGGGCTGGACGCTCGCGGGATACGTCCTTTTCCTGCTCGCGATCAGCCTCTACGCGACGGGCAAGGTCAAGGACGAGGCCGACTACCTCGTGGCCGGCCGCCGCCTGCCGCTGTTCCTTGCTTGGGGCACGCTGATGGCCACCTGGTTCGGAGCGGCGTCGATGTTCGCCGCAGCGGAGAAGGCCCGCGAGCAGGGCCTGCTCGGCGTCGTGCTCGATCCCTTCGCCTGCGCCGGCACGCTCGTGCTGGCCGGCATCTTCTTCGCGCGGCCGCTGTGGCGGATGGAACTCTACACGATGGCCGACTTCCACCGTGTCCGCTACGGCAAGCCAGCGGAGATTGTCGGAGCGCTGATCCAGGTGCCCAGCTACTTCTCGTGGATCGCCCTACAGTACACCGCCCTCGCGAAGATCCTCGAGCTCTACTTCGGCGTCCCGCTGATGACCGGCATCCTGGTAGTGGCGGCCGTGACGCTCGTGTACACCATGATCGGCGGCATGTGGAGCGTGACGCTCACCGACACGGTGCAGATCGTGGTTGGGATGCTCGGCCTGGTGGTGCTGGTGGTGGCGACGCTCTCCGAGCCGGCACTCGGCGACGGCGATCCCTTCCGGGGCCTCGGCGTGGTCTTCCGCCGCGTGGCCGAGACGCACCCCGACCATCTCCACCTCGTGCCGGCCGAGCTGTCGCTGGCCGCCATCCTGCCCTGGCTCGCCGCCTGGGTGACAGGCCTGTTCGGCAACATTCCGGGCCAGGACCTGCAGCAACGGGTGTTCGCCTCCAAGAGCCCCGACACCGCGATGCACGCCTGCATCCTGGCCGGGGTCCTCTACCTGCTCTTCGGCCTGATGCCGGTGATCCTCGGGCTCTCCTCCCTCGTCACCCATCCCCATGGGGCGATCGACCCGGTCGGCTTTCTGGCAGGCGAATACCTCTCCAGCGGCATGCTCGTGGTGTTCGTGGTCGCGGTGATGTCGATGGTCGTCTCGACCGCCACCAGCGCCGTGCTGGCACCGGCGACGATCCTCGGCCACAACCTGCTCGCCCGTGTGCCCGGGCTGGGCGCGGGAGGCCTGCTCCGGGACCGGATCTGCGTGGTGCTCATCTCCGTCGGCGGCATCGCCATGACGCTGCCCGGCAAGTCGCTGATGGAACTGCTCGACGTGGCCCTTTCGATCCAGCTCGTGGCCCTGTTCGTGCCGGTGGCGATGGGCGTCTACGGCCGACCACGGGGCTGGCTGCCGGGCGTGCTCTCGATGCTGGCGGGCTTCGGGGCCTGGCTCGTGACCTTCGCGATCGAGCACCTCGACGGCCGCCTACCGTGGCCGCTGATGGAAGCGGTCACGATCATCCCGTCGGACTTCTGGGGGCTGGGCTTCTCGATCGCCGGCTACGCCGTCGGCCAGGCCCTCTCGCCACCGCGGCCGCAGCTGGTCGCCTGACCCGCCGGCCCGACGTCAGGCGAGCACCGCCCGCACGACCCTGCCCGCGACGTCGGTGAGCCGGAAGTCGCGGCCCTGGAACCGCCAGGTGAGCCGCGTGTGATCGAAGCCGAGGAGGTACAGGATCGTGGCCTGCAGGTCGTGGACGTGCACCGGGTCACTCGCCACCCTGAAGCCCAGCTCGTCGGTCGCCCCGTGGACGTGGCCGCCCCGCACGCCGCCGCCGGCCATCCAGACAGTGAAGCAGTCGGGATAGTGGTCGCGACCCAGCACGTTGCCCTGTGCCGTCCGCCCCTCGCGGAACGGCGTCCGGCCGAACTCCCCCGTGCAGAGCACGAGCGTCTCCTCCAGCAGCCCGCGGGTCCGCAGGTCCTCGATCAACGCGGCCGCAGGCCTGTCGAAGGTGGCGGCTTTGCTCGTCAGCCCGTCGCGGATGTCCTCGTTGGGATTGGTGCCGTGGAAGTCCCAGCCCCAGTCGAAGAGCTGCACGAACCGCACCCCTTGTTCGACGAGCCGCCGGGCCAGGAGCACGTTGTTGGCCAGGCTCGCCCCGCCGGGCTGCGCACCGTAGGCCTCGAGGACGTGCTTCGGCTCCCGCGAGATGTCCATCACCTCCGGCACGCTCGCCTGCATCCGGTAGGCGAGCTCGAACTGCGCAATCCGCGTCATCGTCTCCGGGTTGCCGAGTTCGCGGGCCTGCAAGTCGTTCAAGTCGTGGAGCGCGTCGAGCGTCCGCCGCCGCATCGCCCGGTCCATGCCGGGCGGGTCGGAGACGTAGAGCACCGGATCGCCCTTCGAGCGGCACTGCACCCCCTGGTAGACGCTCGGAAGGAACCCGGAGCCGAAACTGCTCGTGCCGCCATTGGGCTGGACGCCCGACGAGATCAGCACGACGAAGCCGGGCAGATCGGCGTTCTCTGTGCCGAGGCCGTAGGTCACCCAGGAGCCGAGGCTCGGCCGGCCGG
>VGYP01000060.1 GCA_016872955.1 Planctomycetota bacterium | reverse complement strand
GTCCTGACACACCGATCCTTGGAGCAACCGGCTACCCAAAAGTAGATTCAACCCAACCCCAGCGCTGCATTTTTCAGCCGCCGCGCGCTGCCCTTTTCAACCGGCGTTCACACCTGACGATCCTGCCTCGTGACCTGCTGGATTCGCTCACCGTCAGCGACGGAACCGTCACGGTGAGTCAGGCCGCCGGTGACGCCAGCGGGCTGTGGATCCACGCCGCCTCGGATGCAGCCTTGACCGTGGACGTCCTGGGCGGCCTCATCCTCAACTTCGATGGCGGCGCCGCTGGCTCGACCGACTGGATCTTGAAGTGGAGCGGGAACCGGCTGGCGGCACTCGGCAGTCCACTCGACGACGGGTACGTGACGGTGAACCGCTCGGGATACGTCGTCTTCTACGACATCGGCCAGCATGCGACCTTCGTGACGGTACCGGAGCCGGGCTAGCCCCTCTGCTGCCTGGCGGGGGTGGCCGCGGCCGCGGGCCGGCTCCGTCGATCACCGCGTCCGTGAGGCACGGCGACCTGCGGTTCCCTCCCTACAACCGTCAGGATTGGACGAGCGAGCGGTTCCGGGTGTCGGGAAGGACGATGGAACATTTTGACGGGGCCGCGGCCGTGACCTAGTTTTCGAGAGTCGTGGTGACGGTCTTTCGAACGTCCGCCCTGCGAAAGGGATTTCAGATGCTTGCCGCCTCCTCGCTCCGCCGGCTCGTCGCCGGAGCCATCGCCCTCTGGCCGTTCGCCCTGTCGGCGGCCGAAAAGTCACCCATGACGCCGGCGATCGCGGAACGGGTGCTGGGTCGTGCGGATGACGTCACCCGAGAGTTTCGGCGGATGATTCACGACGACAGCAAGCAAAATCTCAAGGATGTCACCGACACGGCATCGCCGGAGTGGCGGCTCTACCATCGCGATCGCCAGTTGCTTTTCGCCGTGCCCACCCGCCGCAATCTCACCGCGGTCGACAAGGAGCAGGGCGAGGAGGAGGCCCGCGAACTCGCGGTCGTGCTGCTCCAGCAGCTTTTCCCCAACCAGTTGGCCTTGGGAGCCAACACCGAACTGGCTCCGGATGCCGTGCGGGTGGTGTTCATCGAGCCCGCGGCCCGAAATCTCTACGCCGGCAGTGTGGCGACAGGGCTGGTCGGCGCTCCGCTGCCCTTCGCCTGGGCCGGGTTCTGGCCTGCCACCTGGTCGCCCCAGGGGGACTGCGGCTGCCGCTGAACGCGTCGCCCCTGCACCGTTCAGGGCAGCACTTTCCAGGCATCGACCCAGGTGCGGCCGAGTTCGCGGGCATTGGCGATCCGCTCGCGGCTTTCCCGCAGGTTCGCCACGGCCTGCTTCGTCGGCCCGGCCTTGGGATTCACCTCGCCGCGGTGAAACAAGACCGCATTGCGCACCCTCATCCCCAGCCCGTCGTGCATCAGCCGGCCGAACGTCCGATCCTCCTCCGGCAGCGCCTGCCAGGCCGCCTCGAGGGCGGGCCCCACCGCGGTGTGACCTGACTTCCTGGCGAGAGTCTCGGCGAGCAAGGCCCGGGTCTTCTCCATGTCGATCTTGCCCTTCTCCAATCCCTTGGCCGCCTCTTCGAGGGTCGGCAGGAGCGCGTCCGACTCGGGCTTCGCCACGAAGATCAGCTCCCGGAGTTGCGGCGTCGCCTCGGCCTGCTGTGGGTGATACCGCCAGCCCCAGGCCGGCGCGAAGAACTGGAGGTGTCCGCCGTCGAAGGCCGCCCGGTCAAGCCCCGCGGCCGAGAAATCCTTCTCGAGTCGGGGCCCGGGCTCCGAGTAGCGGTTGCGGGTCTCCATCTCGGCGATTTCACCGAGCAGGGCGACGCGTCGCCGCTCCATCTGCTGCTGCAGGTCCGCGATCCGCTTCTGGAGCGGTGCGTCACCCGCGCCCTGCACGATGACGGCCTCCCGCCGATCCTTCAGCAGGGTGTCTCGAAAGGCCCGGGCCTGCTCCGCGAACTCGGGCCCCAGCTTGCCGACCTGCACGAAGGCCAGTTGCAGGCCGTAGGTTTCGATGAGCCCCGCCAGCCGCTTCTGCAGCGCCGCCAACGCCGGCCCCTCGCTGCGATCAGCCGCGTCGCCGATCACGAACACCATCGCATTCTCCCCCTTCTCGAAGCCGGCCTTCTCGATGGCGGCGATCAGCCCGGGAAAGACCAACTCCTGGGCCTGAGCGCCCTCCCCCTTGATGATCCGCTCCTTGTGACCTCGGACCGTGTCAACGATCTGTCTCTTCACCCCCTGCACCCGCGACTCGTCCATGCCAGGCCCGTTGAGCGGCGCGAGCGGATGGGCGTCGTAGGGCACGTCTCCCCGCTTCTGGATGTCGCTGTACCACGACACCGCGACTTTCACGTTCACGTCCTTCTGTCCGAGATCGAGATTCTCGTCGATGAAGTCGGCGATGCCGCCGAAGTAAGGCTGCATGCTGAGCGTTTCGTCGATCACGAACGCGATCGCAATGCCCGCCCGTTCTGCGGCCTCAGCCTTCTTCTTCTCGATCTGATCCTTGTTGACGGGTCCGCCGGCCACGGCACCCAAATGAATCAGGTTGTTCTCCCCCGGGATGGGAAACGTAAGCGTGGTGTCGGTGAGCCCGGCCTGAAAGGCCGCTCCGGCTCCTTCGTCCGGCAGTTCGATGAAGGGCGGAATCGCGCCTTCTTTCAGCGGATCCCAGAACTCCTCCTCGAGCCGTTCGGTGACCACGACCCCCTCCATCGGAGCCTTCGGCGGCTTCTCGGCCTGGGCGGCCAGGGCCGCATAGGCGGCCTCGCGGCTTTCGTAGAGATGCACGCCGGGCGGCACCCGCTTCGGATTGGCGAAGTGGAAGCCGTAGCGGCTCTGCAGCTCGTGCAGCTGCCGGCCGTCGGCCCAACCGAGTGGGCGGCCCGCATAGGCCGCGCCGAGCAGATACCAGGTCGTGCCATCGGCGGGTCGGCGGTCGTAGACGAAGAGCGGCTGAAACAAGGGCGCGCGTCTCATCGGCTCGCCGCCCTCTCCGCCGGCCTCGGGCCGCTCCCAGAGATCGAGCAGCCGCCGGTCGCGGAGTTCTGGCGGGTCATCCAGCCGCCGGACACCCATGGCCAGTTGCGGGATCGCCGTTCCCTGGACGAAGAGGCACTGCGGCTCCGTGCCCTCCGCCATCCACGGCACCACCCGCTTGCCCACGGGCACCGATGCCAATGACTTGGCCTCATCCCCGTCGGCAGCCAGACTGGTCGACGGCCACGCCGACACCAGCACGAGCATGGTCAACCAGACGCCCATCCGCCGCCGGCGCGGGCTCCCTGGACACGGGATCGCCGAGGCCGGCATGGTCGGCCTCCTATTTCGCTGTGCCAGCCGCGGAATCCTCCGACGGCGTGCCGGTGGTCGCATTACCTTGGGCGATCACGTTGGTGAGATGCACCTGCAGTTCCTGCTCGGAGGGAGCCCGCACCGTCAGGTCTCCCGTGCGGGGGCCCTTGGGCATCAGGCTACGGGCCACGTTGCGGGCATACGAGGCATCGGCGTCCGGCAGCAGAAACGACATCGGCCGTAGGTCCTCGCCCTCGACCTGCCGCAGGCCCGTGCCGGCCGAGAGATCTCGTTCCGGCCAGACCACCACGGCCCGCAGGTCCGGCTTGGCGGCCGCCTCCCGCTTCCGCGCGACCACCTCCTCGATCCGCTTCAACTGGCCGGCGAGGTCGTGCCCTTCCTTGTCGAAGGGCTGAAACATCTTCTTGGGGTCTGGACCGCCAGTCTCGGGGGTGAGCGTGTCCTCGTCCTCCGGATTGAGGATGATCGCGCCATTGTCATAGGGCTTGGCCGAACCGTCGGCGAGTGCCTTCCGCACCTCGTCGACGATCCCATCACCCGGATCGTGGAGCCGCTCGTTGTTGACGACGATCAGCATGTAGTCACCTGGCACCGGCTCACCGCAGACGGCCTTGCCAGAGCAGCCCCCCTGCCCCTTGCCGCAGCCGGAACCACAGGAACTGCCCACGCCGCACCGTCGCCCCTGCCGTCCCTCCAGGCCCTGCCCGGCCAGCGACACCAGACTGCCCTGCTTCGAGCCGGCATCGATCACCACCTCCTCCGGCAGTTTCTTGCCGTCGATGGAGACGAAGTGCGTCGAACGGTTCCGGAGCGGATTGCCATCGTACGCGACGGAGACATAGCCCTTCGGATCGATCCAGTCGATCGGCTGCTTGCGTTCGTCGAAGTACACGAGGCGGCTCGCGGGCGGCGGGTTGGTGTTCTCCGAAACCAACCGGCAGGTCCGCGGCCCGTCGGGGAACAGCGGGGGGGAGGCCATCAAATCGACCTCGTACGCTTCGTCGAGCCCGGGCAGACCGTCGTCCGCGATCCCCATCTTCTCCAGTTCCGTCGGCGAGAAGACGTCGGCCAGACGGAACGCGGTCTTCCGCCCACCCTTGGTGATTTCCCGCGTGAATTGGCCCAGCGGCTCCCGGCTGCCATCGACGTCGCGATAGAGATCGAACGACACCGGCACCGTTTCCGCCACCGTCGAGTCGGCGGCGAACTCGATGTCGGTCGTGGCCACGTCTTTCCGGGGCACGACGATCTGCTTCCGGGCAAACCGGACGGGCGTCAGGTCGGACTTCACGGGCTCCGGGCCGTCGTCGATCGTGACGGTGCACATCGCGAGGTCACCGGCCGAAACGGCATCCTTCCCGCTCTGGAGCCGGAGCCGAAAGCTCCGCGGCGGCTGCCATTCCGCGGCGCCGACGACGCGAACGTCCGGCCCCCAGTCAGGCAGAAACCGCAACGTGCCTTCCGTGGCCCCCTTGTCGAAGTGAATCTCGGCCCCGCGTTCCGCCACCTCGAAATCGGTGCCGTTGCGGGCCGTGAGTTCCTCGACCCGCACGCGGACGTTGCCCGCCACGGGCGCCGGATTCGTGGAGATGGCCTTGAGGGTCGCCAGACCGTCGCGCTCCGCCTCCGAGACGGTCACGCCGGTACTTGAGAACACGATCTCACGAGACCACCGCTGAAAGACCTCGTCGAATCCCTGGTGCGACTCGTTGCGGATCGATCCCAGCAGCATGGGGAGCGACAGCGAAATCGCGTACACCCACGCGACCCACCAGCCCGCCACCGACAGCAGTGAATGACCATTCATCGTCGTCACCTCCGGAAAAAAGGTCCGCCGCTCACGTTCAACCGTTCTTGAACAAGTCGCTGAGTCCCTGCAACTCCTCCGCCGAGATCTGTGGCCGGGGCTCCTCGTCGGGGCGAGCCAGGGGCACGTCCTCCACCGGCTTGGCGGTCGCCCCGCGAGCAGCGGCCACTGGCGGCCGCGTGTGCTCCCCGTCAGCCAGCCGCTCCTGGACGGCCGGCGACTCGACGTCGAGCGGCCGGACCGTCGTCGCCCACCGCTGCAGCAGTCGCCTCGTCAGTTGATCGACTAGCACGACCGCGAGCATGAGCGCCAGCGACAGGAGGATCGTGAGGATCATCGGCCAGGCGACGACACTCCAATCCACGACGGGCACGACCTCCGTCAGTTCGTCCTGCCGTCCCTTCTCACTAGCCAAACGGATTGCTTCGGGCAGGTGTACCTTCCAGGAAAACCAGGCACTGACGAGCCCAAGGGCGGGGGCGATGAACGCCGCGGCACACGCCGGCCAGAGTCGCTGGGCGAGCAGGCCTCGCGCCTGCGGCACGAAACCCGTGACCGCGGCCCTGAAGTCCTCGGCTGTCCACCTCAACGCCGGTGTCTCGCGGACCGCGCTGGCCACGAGCGTCAGCGGCCACCAGGAGTCGCCTGCGTCGTCCCGCGTGGGCCGCCGGGACAGCCTGCGACCGAGCGTCAGGAGCGACGCCACCCTTGGCAGGAGGGAAAACAATGCCCCGACGGCCATCCCGTAGCCGGCACACGCCCAGGGACGCAGCCACTCCCGTCCACCGGCCATCGCCCAGCCCAGCAAGCCGCCGCCGATCCCGCAGCCCAGCACCAACGCGGCGGCCAGCCACGCCCGATTCGCACCCCAGACCGCATTGATCGCGGCCTCGGGAGACAGCCCATCGTCGGCGTCCGAATCTGCTGCGGACATGGAGTCACTCCGAGATGACCAGCGCCGGCCTCACGAGCACGTTTTCGACGGTCCTCAGCCCCGGACGGACCAGTCGCTTGATGCGGCGGCCGCGAGGCTGTGTTCCGTCCGCTTCGCGGACCCAGCCAGGAGCATACTCGCCGATGGTCGCCGGTTCGAAGGCCACCATCCGGCAGGCTGTTTTCAGCATTTCCAGGAGGGGACGGTTGGCAGCCTCGGCCCGCTGGGCCTCCGGACCGCTGGCGGCCGCGATCCGCTCCCAGACCCGGTCGAAGAGGTTGGGGAGGGCCAGCGGGAGCGTGCCCGCCAGGGCATGCTTGGCCAGTTCGTCAGTCCGCCGCAGAATTTGATGGTTGGCCTGCGCCGAGCCGGCCTCCGCCGGATCGCCGAGTTGCTCGACGGCCGCGTGGAAATCACGGTACCCAGCCGGTGGAGGCCCCGCCGATACCGCCCCGGCGAATGGTCGGCCGTGCACGCCCCGCAGGCCGAAACTCCGCACCACAACCGTCCCGGTGGGGACGTGCTCGTCGAAGTCCGGCGGCACCGAAAGGTCGGCCAGTGCCGCGGGCAACAGTCGCCCCTCGGCCCGCCAGTCGGATGGCAACACCACGTGATCGATCGCGGCGCACCACTCGACGGTGGCCGTGAAGACGTCGGTCTTCAGCGGGGGCTCGACCTCCTGGGCACGGAGCAGCTCGTCGAGCAGCGGAGACGCCGCCGCGACCGGATGCGGGGCCTGCGGGCCGAAGGTCAGCCAGCGATCGGTCCCCCTGCGGGCGTCTTGACCGAGCGCTATGAACACGCCCCCAGCCCGCCGACATGCTTCGAAAAGCGACTGCACGCGGTCCGCCGGAGACCCCGGCTGCCGTGCCCCCCGACTGAGCACTCGCCGTGCCTGGGCAGGCTCGACGGCGAACGTGACCGAGAGATCACGTCCTGCCGTCACCGTGGCGTCGAAGTCCCATTCGAGGAACACGTCGTCGACCCGGGCGGGCGCGATGGCCCCGCGCTCGAAGTCGAAGGCCGGATGACAGGCGAACCGGAAACGTTCGTCACTCCGGAGCATGGTGGCCCAGGCCGCGGCTGCTCCGTCTCCTGCTCGGCACCGCGCGATCAGCTCCTGCAGGGGCGGCGAGTCGGGGGCCGCCAGCGCCTCCCGAAACGACGCGATCGCTTCCTGGCCCTCCGCCAGGTCGCCGGTGGCGGGTAGGCCGAGCCGTGCCTGCAGCGCCGCGACCGCGCGGCCCAGGCCGCCCGTGACCGCAACGGGAGCGTCTGGCTGATCGATGGCGAGCGCGGGGCCGTTGAGGATGGCCAGGTCGGCCGCGGTCGCCTGGCCGGCGGACAGCCCGATGTCCACAGCCGACCCCTCGCCGCGACGACGCTCGTACAGCACCTCACCCCGCGGCTTCGGACCGGACTCCCAGCGAATCCCGTAGTTACCCGACGTCCGGCCGGCCTCGCTCCGCCGGTTCAGCCAGGCGATCACGTCGATGCCGCCATCGGGTCGCCGCGGTGGATCCAGTCGGCCGAGTGACGCGGGATCGATGGCGACCAGCGCGGCGAGGGCCTGCCTGGCCAGTTCCCCGTACTCGTCGATCAGCCCGGCCAGCATGGTGTCCGGCTTGTGTTGCTTGTAGACGTGCTGCCGGAGCAGATCGAGCGCCAGCCGCCGTTCGTGGGCATGGCGGAAGAGTCTCGTCAGCGGCTCTTCGTCGCCCGGTCGGCCTGCGGTCTGGAGCGCCTGCTCCTTGATCGGCTCCCAGTCGTCGCTCCTGACCACGCGCTCCCGCACCAGGTCGACGATCTGCCGCACGACGTCGTTCGACAAGTCCCATGGCGCCGCCCCGAAGGCCCACAGCCGCCAGTCGACCGCCTCGATCGCGGAAAACAGCGGCTCCGCGCAGGAGGCCGCCTCGCCCAGGCCGCCGATCGGCACCTCGAAGCCCGATGACTCCCGGACGAAGGTCAGGCTCGGGCCGCCGTCGGGGAGGTCGCCGCGATGGGGAATCCGCCGTGCCGGCAGCGGACCACCGCGGACCTCCCGCACCTTGAAGCCCTCGAGCGCGAGGGCGATCCGCTGGGCCTCGACCAGTTCGGTCTGCGCGTCCTTCGCCGCGGCGGCCTGGGCCCAGAGGTGCGCCGCACCCAGCCAACGAGCGACGGCCAGGAAGGCCGGCTCCACCAGCTCGACCGCCAGCGGTCGCGGCGCGGGATCCGACACCTTCGCCCAGCGCGCGGAAACGAGTTCACCGGGCTGCCAGCGGGCCTGCGCGAAAGCCGTCGCCCGCGCGAGCAGTTCGCCGTCCGGCCGCCGATCGTCCCCGCGGCGTGCATCCGCCTCCTGGAGGCTCGCGAGCTCTTTGCACAGCACCTGCGCCGGCGGCATCACTACCACGCCCTTGAGCAGATGTTTCTCGCCATCGGGCGTCGGATAGACCACCGGCTGGCGTAGCTCGTTGAGCCACTTGCTTCCCACCCGCCGCCACTCGCCGGCGATCCACTTGTCGCTCGAGGCCAGTGATATCTCCCCGCCGACCCGCAGCCGCCGGCCCTTGCCAAACAGGGCGACCGCGTCCTCTCCGACCCGCTGCATCTCGTTCTGCAGTGCGGTCAGCCACTCGATGGAGCCCTTGGTGACGTTGGCGAGCCCGGTCCACCTGCGGTCGGGCGACATCACCCAGCGAAAGAGATTCGCCCGGCACTCCCTGCCACCTCCCGCCCGGGCCTGCCAGTCGGCCTTCTTCGCCGTCTCCTGCAGAAAGACCTCCGGCGACAAGGAAAGCCGTTCGAGTCGCTCCGCACACCACAGTGCCGGATGCTGCCCGTCCTCATCGCTGCCGACCTCCCGCGACACGGCGGTGCGCTCGTGGCGATCGAGCGCCGCTAGGGCCTCGCCGGCCGCGAGCCACCAGCCGACCAGCTCGACGTTCGTCCACGGCGTGTCGGGGACACCGCACTCCGACGCACTCAGTTCCCGAAAGGCGGTGTCGACCCACTTCCGGATGACCGTGGCCGTCTTGTCGGTGACGGTGCCGGCCTCGTCCTTCAGGCGGGCCGCCAGCCCACTGTCGGAGGCGATCAGTGGGAGCCGACAGCCGCCATGCGGACGCGTTCCGCCGCGGCGAGCGGCGAACTTCGCCGCCGCAAGATACAGCACCGCTTGCTGACGGCATTCATCGGCGAGCCACGATTTCGACATGCTGCCCTGCGCCGCTGGAGGCGAAAACGGTTGGCTCGGCCACGCTCATATCTTGCCGCTCTGCGGCGGGGCAACATACGGGGGCGCCTCGAACGGATCCCCGACGACCTTGTCCTCCTGCCCTCCCTCCCGCTTGGGATGGCAGATGAAGCGGTAGGCCGTGTCGCTCTCCTCGTCGGTGTCATAGGCCACGAGATGAGGCCCTTCGACCGGCTCTGGAAACCGGAAGATCAAGAAGGGCTCGGCCCGACGCTCGCCCGGCCAACGCCGGTGGAGCACCACTTCCCGGACCACCGGCCGACCCGTCACGGGATCGGGCTTGATATCGAGCGTCTTCGGCAGGAGATCCTGGTACAGCAGCCCGGCCGGGTGGAGCACACGATCGCCCGCCTTGCCGAGCGTGACGTGAACGACGTCGAAGGGCAGCCGCCGCATCAACTGCTGATCCCACGAGACCGTCATGCCCATCGCCATCGTGCGGAGCTTCATGGCGACGATCGCCCCCTTGGCGACCGAGTTCTTGAAATCCTCCGGACTGACCCGGGCGAGGCGATCTTTGAGGAACCGGACCCGCAGGCCATGCCCCTCCTCGAGCAGCATCTCGCGGATTCGCGGATAGCGGGAAGCGTTGCCCACGAGGTAGACCCAGTGGACTTCCGGAATCTCCTTGACGACCTTCGACTGGGCGGTCGCCCCGGCCCCAACCTCGGTGCCCCCCTGCCCGAGACAGGTCTCCAACAGATCGTTGGCGTATTCGATCGTGCGGAGAATCTCGGGATCGATCAGCGAGTCGAGCTCACGCCGCTGGAGCTTGAGTTCGGCCATCGACTCCTCCGGGAAGGCCGGATCCCGAGGATTCACGGCCCGCCAGACCTGATTGAGCAGGTCCTGCTCCGAGAACTCGGGCGTGACCGCCTGCGCGTTGGCGGCACTGAGCCTGACCTTGAGTCGCTCGGCCACCTGCCAGAGCGCCAGGGTCGTGTTGCGGCGGGCGATGGCCGCCTGGTTCTGGATCTGCCGGATGTCGTAGGTCGTCGGAATCGCTCGATCGATGGCGACCCGATTCGCGTCCAGGAACTCCCGGACCTTGCCCGCCGCGGGCGGCGGGGGAATCTCCCCCTTCAAGGCCGCGAGCTTCATCTTCAGCAGCCGAAACACCTGCTCGGTGATGAAGTCGCCGCCGAACATGCGGTGCCCCGCCCGCCCCAGGACGCTGATCTTGAGATGCTCGTCATCCACCGCCTCCAGCCGCACCAACGCGAGGTCGGTCGTGCCGCCGCCGCAGTCGTAGAGGAGCATGTGCATCCCCTGCGGGTAGAGGTAGCGGAATGCCGGCATCCGGCCGGGCCCCGAGATGAAGTCACGGTAGACGAAGTAAAAGGCCGCCGCCGACGCCTCGTCGATCACGACCGGCACCCGGGCGTCGATCATCTCGGACCGGAATGAGGCGGCGTTCTTGCCGGACACGCGATGGAAAGCACGGGCAACCGTCCGCCGCAGCCGCGCGACCTCCGCATCGGAGAAGGTCGTCGGACAGGTGACGACGATCGGCTCCGGAATGGCCTGCCGATGGTAGAAGAAACCCCGCAGCATCTGGCTGATGAAGACCTCGGCCGGATCCTCGTGGGGCACGTTGTACGTCGTGTTGTTGAGGATCACCACGTCGCTACCCGTATCGACGTCGACCTGGCGACGGTCCGAGAGCAGCCGCTTCGCGCCCAGCACCAGCCACTCGTCCTCGTGGCCGTCCATCGCCCGATGCCCGATGCGGGAGTCGTACTGCGTGAAATCCGTCGGCGTTGGGCCGGGTTTGATGCCCGTGATCCGCAGGGCCGTGAGCACCGGCGCGGGATGATCGGCCAGGGCGTCCAGCACGTCGGCCTGGATGATGTCGAAGTCCTGCTGGTTCGTCTCGCTGCAGGCGAGCGTTGTGCTCGTATTGCCGAAATCCAGGGCGGCATAGCCCGGAAAAATCTGCATTTCCAGCATGGGGCTGAGCATCAGGCTGGCGTCGACCCGCGAACTCAGCACCGACTTCGTCTCGGGATCGACCACGAAGGCGTCAATATCGAGCGACACGGGCACCCCGACCGCCGCCCCCTTCTTGCTCGCGGCGGTGTGCTTCTGGGCGGCCGCGATCAGGGTTGGATGATCGGTGTCGACCTCGACTTCCATGTCGAGGGGGCTCTTGCCCCGCAGGGCGACCACCACGAACTCCTTCGACTGCAACTGCCCCGGGGGCACGCGCAGGAACTGCCCCACGTGACGCCTGGCCTCGGCTCCGCTGCGGTGCGGCTCGGTCGGCCGGATCCTGATGAACTTGCCGAGTTCCCGCTGCAGGGAGACCACCATGTACCACTCGTCGGCGTCCGCGAGCACCTGCGGGGTGATCTGCACGTGGTCGAGGAGATCATCGTTGGCGATCGTGAACTGATACCGCCGCAGGCCGGTGCGGGGCTTCACTCCTTTAGCGTGGATCGAGGCGGTCATGGTGGGTCCTGTGGACGAGGCGTCGGTCACCGCAGGGCGGCGAGCCGTTGCCGAAACTCCGAATACAACGCCTTCGCGCCCGAATCGACCCGGTCGGCGTCGTTGCCGACCGCCCGATAGCGATTCGCCAGACTCTCGATGTGCCCGCGGACCTCCGTGACGAGACGGGTGCCGTAGACCTGGGAGACACGGCGGATCTTCCGACGCATGACGTCGAGGTAATCCACCGCGGCAAGCGGGTCGTGCCCACCCGCCTCGAACGGGCTCGGGTCGGTCTCGATGCCCGCGAACACCGCCTGGCGGAACTCCCCGCGGCCGGGAGACCGTCCCGGTTCCAGATAGTCCTCGGTCACGGTGCCCCAGTGCTGCAGCGGCGTCTCCAGCCCCAACGCATCGGGCGGCGCCTGACGGGCCGACTCCTCCTCGAGGGCCTTCTTCACCTCGGCCACCACGTTGCGGGTCTGGACGCTCGCCTCCTCCGCGCCGGACCGCGCGAGCACGCGGGCCAGATTGGCGTGGTTCGCGCCGAGGTTGCGGTCGGCCGGCATACCCCAGCCCTCGAGCAGATGATCCATGTTGCGTTCGACGGTCTCCACCAAGGGCTGCACGAAGCGGGGCTGCTGGGCCACCGACTCGGCGATCGCCGAGAGCCGGCCGCTCCACATCGCCGCCGACCGCATCTGCTCCATCGTCATCCCCGACTGCTGCTCTGCGATCTCCAGGGTGGAGATCAGATCGTTGACGATC
>VGYP01000059.1 GCA_016872955.1 Planctomycetota bacterium | reverse complement strand
GGATGTAGAGGTCCTGCAGCCAGGCCGAAGCGTCGTCGAGCGCCGCGGCGAGCGCCCGCGTGTCGGGATCGCCGCCGGTCGCCTTGCGGAAGGCGGCCGAGAACTCGCCGTCGTAGAAGCCCTGGAGCGCACGTCGGGCCCGCGCTACCTCCTTGTCGTCGACCCGGTCGTCGGCGATCAGCCGCTTCATGCCGGTGGCGAACTCGCGGATCGCCACCACGATCATCCGGTCCTCTGCGAGCACCCGCAGCTCGTCGTGCAACGTCTGGAAGTAGCGCTCCACGCCCCGGCCGGTGATCGTGTTGATGGTCTCGAGCTCCTTGAAGGCCTGCTCCTTGAGGGCGGCCGACGAGGCCCGCTGGCTGGCCAGGCCCAGCAGGGCCATCGGCACGAGCGACACCGCCAGCAGGCTCAAGAGCAGCCGGTTCCCGAGCAGGGACCGCCAGCCCGACCCACCACCCGAGACCGGGCTCGTCTGCCCGTCGCTTGCACGTTCAACCGCTGCCATGAGGTCCTCCACAGGGAATGCCGAAGTGCGGCGCCGGCCGCACCAGGGAATGGATCAGGTGTCCGGGATCGAGCAGATGCACCAGCCGCGTACCAGCGTCGTAGGTGCCCGCGACGGCATCGCCTCGGGAGGACGCCGCGGTCGGCCGCTCCACCCGGGCGTCAGGGATCTCGACCACGTCGAGCATCTCGTCGACCGACAGGCCGTACCAGTCGTCGCCCACGCTGATCATCAGGTGGGTGCCCGCCGCGGCCGACCGGTCGCCCACGGCGTTGAGCCGGATGGCCGGGTCGACCACCGGCACGATCCGGCCCCGGAGATGCACCAGCCCGAGCACACCGGCGGCGGCAAGCGGTACGTGGGTCAACCGCCGGCTCCGCAGTACCTCGACCACGCCGGTGGAATCGACCGCGAAGCAGTCGCTGCCCAGGCGAAACGAGCACCAGCGGCGGACGGAGGGGGTGGCGGTGGACATGATGGCGTGGCTCGCGGCCCGGTCACTGGGCCGCCGCGGCGGCGACGTCGATCACCTCGGTGGCCAGCCCGCCGAGCGAGACGGTGCCCGCCACGCCCGGTGCCGCCAGCGCGGCCTGGAGCGGCGCATCGGCCGCCACGACGTCGAGAATCCGCTCGACCGCTAGCCCCACGTCGCTGGCCGGGCCACGAATGACCACGACATTGAGCGCGTCGGTGGTGTCGGCCTCTCTGGCGACCGACGCGGATCCCAACACGCGATCGACGTCCGCCAGTGGCGTGAACCCATCGCCGCGGCGGATCAGCCGGTGCGGTCCGGCCACCTGGACATCGCGACTGCGGTGCTTCTCCAGCCTGACGATCTCGCCGAGCGGCAGGGCGATCCGGCGGCCGCGCCACGTCCGACAGACGAGGTAGCGATCGGCGGCGGCGGTCGCCGCCTTGGCGTCCCCGGTCTCCCGCTCGATCGGCGGCAGGTCGACCGCCCGGGCCATGCCCCGCAGGTCGAGGATCAAGACGACCCCGCCGTCACCGAGCACGGTGGCTCCCGAGTAGATGCCGAGGCCGGCCAGCACGGCGCCGATCGGCTTGACGACGATCGTGGACAGGCTCGCCGACTCGAGCAACTCGCGACAGCCGGCGTGGGCCTCGCCGGTGCGGGTGCTGCCATCGACCACGATACCGTATTCACGGTCGTCGACCCGCACGAGCACCACGGTGCCCTGTCCACGGCAGGCGGTCTCCGGCCTGAGGCCAAGAAACTTGTCGAGGAAGACCAGCGGCACCAGTCGGCCGCGGACCCGCATCACCGGCGCGTCGGCGAGCCCCTCCACTAGGCTCGTCGTGCCCCGCCTCACCGGCACCAACTCACTGACGGCGGCCTGGGGCATCGCAAACCGCTCCCCGGCACAATGCACCACCAGCGCCGGCATGATCGCCAGCGTGAGTGGCACGTGCACGCGGACGGTCGTCCCCTGCCCGCGGAGGCTGTGGAGGTCGACCGTCCCGCCGATGGCCTCGATGTTCGTGCGGACCACGTCCATGCCCACGCCGCGGCCGGAGACGCTCGTCACCTCGCGGGCCGTCGAGAAGCCCGGCTCGAAGATGAAGTGCAGGATCTGCTCTTCCGACAACCCCTGCGCGTCGGCGGGCGACACGAGCCCGCGGGCGATGGCCTTGTCGCGGACCCGCTCGACGTCAATGCCCGCCCCGTCGTCGCAGACCTCGATCGTCACCCGCCCGCTCTCGTGGTACGCCCGCAGCGACAGCCTGCCGGCCCGCGGTTTGCCGACGGCCGCCCGGGCCTCCGGAGACTCGATGCCGTGGTCGATGGCGTTGCGAAGCAGGTGCGTCAGAGGGTCGCGAATGCTCTCGGTGAGCGTGCGATCCAGTTCGGTGTCGGCGCCGTCGATGGAGAGGGCGACCTCCTTCCCGCACGACGTGGCGAGGTCGCGGACGGTCCGGGGAAAGCGGCTGAAGACGTGCTCGACCGGCTGCATCCTGGTCTTGACGGCCGTCTCCTGCAGAGCGTTGGTGACCGCGTTGATCCGCTGGGCCGCCGCCAGCACGGCCGGATCCTCGGTCTCGACGCTGCGGAGTTCGTTCCGGGCCAGCACCAGTTCGCCGACGAGGTCGAGGATCGAGGCCAGCAGATCGACGTCCACACGGACGGTCGAGTCCGCCGCGGAACCCCCGACCGCCGGTGCCCCGGGTGCCGCTGCCGGAGCCAAAGAGGGGGGTGCCGGCACCGGTGGCGGTGGGTCGCGGTGCGTGGACTCACCCGCCTCTGTCTCGGCTCGCGGCTCAGCTGCGGGCATCGGGGCCGGATCGCCGACGGGCTCGGCGGCCGCGACGGGCGGCTCCTCGGACGGGAAGGGCTCGGCCGCCTTGGGCTCTTCCACCGCCGCGGCCTCCTCGGCTGCCACGGCGGCTAGTTGGCGGGCCAGGTCGCGGTAGTTCTGTTCCCCTTCGGTGCCCGTCGACTCGATCGAGCGGAGGATCGACCGTACCGCATCGACCATCGAATAGAGCGTGCCGGTGATCCGGTCATCGAGCGACAGCTTGCCGTCGCGCAGCCGGCCCAGCAGATGTTCGCCGTTG
Organism: Planctomycetota bacterium; assembly: GCA_016872955.1. Lineage (GTDB taxonomy): Bacteria > Planctomycetota > Planctomycetia > Pirellulales > UBA1268 > QWPN01. The sequence continues at coordinate 9,563 of VGYP01000059.1, read as the reverse complement.
TGGGCCAGGGCCCCGAGCTTCGAAAAGCCGAAGAGGCCGCTGTTGCCCTTGATCGTGTGGACCGTGCGAAAGATGCTCGCCAGCCGCTGCGGATCGCCCGGTTCTGACTCAAGCGCGAGCAGATCACGGTCGAGCTGGTCGAGATTCTCGGTCGACTCGACCAGAAACTCGCCGATGAACTCGCTGTTGTCACCCACGACGTGGTCCACCCGGCTCAAAGCCTCCGCCGGCCGCCTCGTCGGACAGGGACCACCATCCGGTGCCGCCGCGACCCGCACGACGCAACTATACACCCTGGATCGGCCGGGTCTGACGGGCCGCACCCCGCGGAATCGGCATCACCGTTGCGACCGGCGGGCGGTCAAATGCCGGTGGCCGCGGGAAGCGGATCGGCCTCGTCACGCTCCGCCAGCAGGGGCCAGAGGCCGTCGATCTCTTCCTTGAAGATGTCGCCGATCAGGATGTCGGTGATCAGCGGTTTGGCATCCTCGTGGCGACGGACGAGTTGGCCGAAGTTGAGCCCTTCGTAGAACGCGCAGACGAGCTTTCGCATCCGATCCATGCCGGCGAGATACCGCGGTCCCCAGGGCCCCAGTGCGGCCGCTGACGTGTCGCCCCGCTCGAGCGCCGCCGAGATGGCGTCGGCCGCGAGCGCACCACTCTTCAGGGCCAGCAGGACGCCCGACGAATAGAGCGGGTCGAGGAACCCCAGCGCGTCACCCACCAGCACCCAGCCGTCACCGGCCACCTGCCGCGAGCGATAGGAGTATTCCTTGGCGATCCGGAAGGGCTCAATCCGCTCGGCCCCGGCCAGCCGGGGGACGAGTCCCGGGCAGCAGCCGACCTCCGCGGCGTAGATCACCGCCGGATCGCGAGCCGCCCGACCATCGAACAGGTGGTCATGGTCGGCCACGACACCGACGCTCGTGACGTTGTCGGCCAGCGGGATGTACCAGAACCACCCCTTCTTCCCCTCGGTCTGCAGCACCAGCGTGGCACCGGCGTCACGACCCTTTTCGCGAACCGCGCCTCTCCAATAGGTCCAGATGGCGGCCTTCTTCAGATCGGGGTCCCAGCGACGCAACCCCAGCCTGTCCTGGATCAACGTGCTCTGGCCGGCGGCATCGACGACGACCCGACAGCGGACGATCCGCTGGCCGCCGGATCCGTCGGCCACCCGCACGCCGACCGCCCGGCCGTTCTCGAAGAGCACCTCGAGCACCCGCACGGCCTCGTGCACCTCGACCCCCTTCGACCGGGCGTTATCGAGCATCATCCGATCGAACTCCGCGCGGTTCACCTGCCAGGTGCGGGAGCTCTCGTGGTCCTTGTAGTCGGCGAAGTAGAAGGGGGCCGAGAGCTTCCCCTGATCGGACACGAACTGCACGCTGTGCTTCTCAACGAACCGGCCGCCCCGCAGGTGCGGCAGGATCCCGAGTCGCTCGAGCACCCAGAACGTCTCGGGGATCAGCGACTCCCCGATGTGATAGCGGGGAAACCGCTCCCGCTCGAAGAGCACGACGGCAGAACCGCGTTCGGCGATAAGCGCAGCGGTCGTGGCTCCGGCGGGTCCACCGCCGATCACGACCACGTCTGGATCAGCTTGGCGGATCACGTCGTTACCCTCGATGCAGCGAACCTGCCGGAGGCTCAGCTACACCATGAAACCCTAGGCCCAGACCCCCGCTGCGTCCAGCCGGCTCGGCACCGCGCCGGTCCTGGCACCCACCGGGTGGCCAGGACCGGCCGGGGATGCTCAGGAATCGAACTGCCGAAGGGCCTCGATCGCGGCCAGGGCCCGGTCGAGCCCCCCCAGGCGACTGACCGCCTTCTGGGCCGCGACCAGATCCTCGACCGAAACCTTGTTCGCCTTCGTCCGCACCGCTTTGGCTCTGCCGGCGGTCGTGACCACCGCCTTGCCGGTGGCGGTCTTGCGACGGCGACGCCGCCGGAACCCCATCCGCTTGAGCACCATGCTGACCTGCGGCGAGGAAACCTCCAGCCCCTGCTTGCCGAGCATCGCGATGATCGTCACCGGTCGCGGCTTCTCTCCCTTGGCCTTGAGGCCGGCGGCCGCCTTGCGAATTTCCTCGGACTTGTTGACTTCCTTGGCGGTCTTGAGTTTTGTGGCCTTCGTGGCGGCAGCCTTCGCGTCAGTCTTGTCGGTCATCGAATGGGGGTCTCCGGAAACAAGGGATGAAAAGTCACGCGTTGACGACTCACCACCGCGGTAACTCTCGCATTACTATACCTTCCACTGTTGACTTCTCAACCGCCAGTGGAGTCACGCCAGCCCGACTCACGTCGCCGTCGACACCCACCCGCGAGAAAGACCCTTCATGCCTCTGGTTCCCGCCGATTCCGCCTGGCTGGCGCTCGCCGTGGCCGCCGGCAGCTGCATCGCCCTGCAGGCGGCGGCCAACGCCGCGCTCCGGCACCAGTTGGGGGACGCCCGCTATGCGGCCTTCTTCTCGATCTGCGGCACGATCCTCACGGCCATCGTGTTCATGCTGCTGGTCCGGCCGGCGCCACCCTCCGGCGCGGCGGTACGGGGGGCGGCATGGTGGAACTGGATCGGCGGGCCACTAGGCGCCCTGTTTGTGCTCTCGGGCGCGGCCCTGACGCCGAAGCTCGGCGCCGCTGCCTTCATCACGGCCGTGGTCGGCGGACAGTTGATCTGTTCCCTGGCGCTCGACCATTACGGCCTGCTGAACCTCCCGCAACAGGGACTCTCGGCCGGCCGTGTACTGGGAACGGCGATGGTGTTCGCGGGCGTGCTGCTCGTGCGCTATGGCTGAGACCGAACCGCTTCTCCCCAGTCGTGATCACCGGGTGCTGCAGACGCTCTGGTGTTTGCTGACCGAATCGCGAGTCTTCGTTGGCATCACACGTGGACCGTCTCGCGAGCATCCAGCGGGTGTCGGATTCGTTTCGCCCCGTCGCGATGGCAGGCAACCCGGCCAGCCACGGCGGTCGGGCATCGCCGTAGCCTGCGGCGGCGGACTGGTTCCCCACGCTGTCGGCCACCCCGGGCGAGGTCCGCTCCGAGTGGCGGACACTTGCATCGTGACGGATTTCTGTAACGATTGCAGAGGCTTCCCGCGACCCTCGCCACGCCGGTGGCCTTCCTGCCGCCCCATCGTTCCATCCCCCCAAGACCCGCTCCGTCCCATGGCCGCATCGTCTCGCGCCCGACGTCCCCCGTCCCCGCAGCGGCCGACCGAACGAGCCGCGTCCTGGCTTTCCGAGGCTGAACGAAAACTGCTCGAATCCAGCGTCGGCCACCCGCTCGCCGAGGCGACTCTCCGCCAGCTCACGGTGACCATCGGCCGCGTCCGCCGGCTCCGCGACACGTGGCGGAAGCGGTTTGACGAGCGGCTGCGCGCGGCCAGGAGGAAGACCCTGACCGGCACGCCGGTCGATTCTCAGGCGCTCGACAAGGCCGAACTGTTCGCCGCCGCGCTGCGGCGGTTGGAGGCACGGCTGGCAGAGTTGGCCGCCGACCCCAGCGGCCCACGGGCGGCGGGCAGGGCCCCGCCGCGCCGGCTCAGCCCGCGAGCCGCGGCAGGAGCGCGGGCAACTCGGTGATGCTCTCGATCGCGGCGTGGGCGCCGGCGGCCCGCATCCGCTCGGCGGCGACGGCCAGACGCTGCCGCCGCTCGCCCGGGTCGAGCGCGTCGTGGTCGGCCTTCGAGAGGCCGAGCATGTTCCCCGTCGCCGTCACGCCCACGGCCCAGGCCCCGGCGTTGACCGTCGCCTCGATGTCGGCGATCGTGTCGCCGACGGCCACGACGGCCTGCGGTGGCCAGATCCCGCAGGCCTCCATCGCGCGGAAGATCATCCACGGTGCGGGCCGACCGGCCGTCACGTCGCTGGCGCAGATGGCGGCGTCTGGGACGAATCCCTGCCGCGCCGCGGCCTTGAGCACGACGCTCATCATCGCCGTGTCATACCCAGTGGTGACGGCCACCCTCAGCCCCGATTGCCGCAGGTCGGCGACGGTCTCCGCCGTGCCAGGCACCAGGTCGCCGTACTCCGGGAGCACACGCAGTTGGAGTGGAATGAACTCGGCGTAGAGTCGATCAAGATCGGCCTCGTGGAACTCGGCGCCGTGGACGTCCCGCCAGGCGGCCGCCACGCTCGGCAGCGCCGCCAGCGCGGCGATGTGGTCCCGTTTGGCCGTGCCCATCGGTCCCCGGGCTTCGGCATCGGTGACCGTCACGCCGTGACGTGCGAAGAGCGACACGAAGACCCCCGCCGGCGCGCTGGAGCCGAAATCGACCGTCGTGCCCGCCAGATCGGCGACCACCAACCGGATGCCGCCCGGTGCCCCGAAGGGTGCGCCGCTGCCCATGCCTGCTTGTTCCGTGTGTGGTTCGTCGCGGAGGCCCGACACTCCACCGTGGCACCGTTTCTACCGCGTCGGCCGCGACGCTCACAAGCCTCCTTAGGCCGGGGCGGCTCGGCCGGCCGGAGCCGCGACCTATTCGCCGAGTTGGAAGAGCCGCCGCAGGGCGTCGACGAGCCCGTGGGGCGGGCCCGTGCGGCTCTCGCTCCGCAGCGACACGAGGGGCGGGTGCAGGAGCTTGGCGGCGTAGCGATCGAAGGCCTGGCGAATCTCCGCCCGCTCGTCCGCGCCGAGGTCGGGCAGTCGCCGAAAGAGCCGCTCGAGCTCGGCCTCGCCCGTCTCGCTCCAGCCCGCCTTGAGCTGTTCGATGACCGGCGCGGTGGTGCGGTGGTGCACGTCGGCCATCAGCCGCATCACCTCCTCCTCGACGATCGCGAGAGCGGCCGGCATCTCCTGCTGGCGACTGCGGCGATTGGCGTCGCAGGCCGCGGCCAGATCGTCGACGCAGTAGAGCCAGACCCCGGGCAGCCCGCCGATCCGCGGATCGAAGTCGCGGGGCACCGCGAGGTCGAGCACCACCAGCGGCCGCGCCGCACGGTGCGGTTCGATCTGGCGATAGTCCTCGAGCGTGACGATCGGTCGCTCCCCGCCCGTCGTGCTGACCACGAGATCGGCTCCGGCCAGCTCGGCAGCCAGATCGGAGAACAGCCCGGGCCTGGCCCCCAGCCGGGCTGCGAGTTCCACGGCCCGGCTGGCGGTGCGGTTGAGCACCGTGACGTCCCGCGCGCCCGCCTCGCGGAGGTAACGGAGGGTCTCGGCCGCCATCTTGCCGGCCCCCAGCAGCAGCACCCGCTTGTCGTCGAATCGTTCGAACACCGCGGCGGCGAAATCGGCCACCGCTACGCTGGGGATGCTCGTCCGCTCCCGGCCGATGCCCGTCTCGGTGGCCACCCGCTTGGCCGCCCGGAGGGCCGACTGGAACATGCCGGCCGTCAGCGGCCCGGTGGTGCCCGTCTTCTGGGCGAGCGTCCAGGCCTGCTTGACCTGCCCGAGGATCTGCGGCTCGCCGAGCACCATGCTGTCGAGACCGGCGGCCACCCCGAACAGGTGCCGCACCACCGCCTCGTCGCGGTGTTCGCAGGCGGACCGCGCCAGCCGATCGCGATCGAGCGCGCGACACGAGGCCAGGAAGTCGATCAACTCGGACGCGGCCGGCGCCGCGGTCTCCGGGCCACCGGCCGCATACAGCTCCACGCGATTGCAGGTGGAAAGCAACACCGCCTCGCGACCCGGGAAGCGGTCGCGAAACACCGCCAGGGCCGCGGCGGCCTGCTCCGCAGAGAACGCCAGGCGTTCCCGCACGTCGAGGGACGCGGTGCGGTGCGTGACACCCACCAGCACGAGCGTCGTGACATGCATCGCGGCGGCGGTGCTCACGAGGCCTCCTCGACGACGACCTGAGCCGCCGGGGCCGCGGCACCGTGTCCGGACGGGATGACGAGGCCCCAGGCGATCCAGCCCGTCAGCACGGCCAGGCTCGCCAGCGACAGCCACGCGGCCAGACGGTCGCCACCCGGTCGGCGCCGCACCGTGAGCGCGACCCCGTTGGCGACCACGAGCCAGGCCACCATCAACGCCATCCGCGCGATCACCGAGTCGCTCCAGGGCACCGCCGGAGCGGCACCGCCCCGCCCCTGGATCGCGTTGAGGATGATGCCCGACACGAAGGCGGCGGCCCCGGCCCAGGCCGCCACCGCCAGCCCCCGATGCATCAGCGTCCCCAGCCGCTCGAGGCTCGGCATCCGGAAACCGCGGATCGGCGGCTCCTTGCGGGCCAGTCTCCCGGCCTGGATCAGCCACATCAGCCCCGCCACGGCACCGAGCACGACCGCCACCGTCCAGGCCAGGTGCAGGCTGCCATGGAACCAGCCCCAGAACCGCGAGGTCGCGTCGTGCAACAGCGGCGACGGCGCATCGGGGGCGAAGGTCGCCACGCCCACCAGGGCCAGCACGATCGGCAACAAAAACAGCCCCACAGGCGTCCGCGGATTGGCCAGCGTCATCCAGAGGTAACCCGCGGCCAGCAGCCAGGCCACGAGGAGGTACAAATCCGCCGGGCTCGAGAACGGCACCGCCGACGTCCCCGCCGCCCGCCAGCCGAGGTAGAGCGCATGGGCGATCAGACCGGCGGCCGCGAAGCCCACCATCACGATGCCGCGGATGCCCGATCGGAACAGCAGCCGCGACGCCTCGCAGCCCAAGGCCACGGCGTAGCTTGCGGCGAAGCAGACGACGGAGATGCCCGAAAGGAAGGCGGTCATGTCCAGCGCGAACGGAAGGGCGTGGATCGCGGCGGCCGGTCGGTCGTGCGACGCGACACCCTGATTGTAGTTCACCCGCGGCCCGCCGCCGACCTCCCGCCCCCGTATACTCCTGCTCTCCCCATGCCCGACCATCCCTCCTCCCGCGAGCCCGCGGCTCCGGCCTCCCCGGGTTCCCCGTCGCTGGACACCCGCCGGCAGGCAAGGCTGCTCCGCGCCTGCCGGCTCGAGCCCGTGGACCGCACGCCGGTCTGGCTCATGCGACAGGCCGGCCGCTACCTGCCCGAGTATCGGGCGGTGCGGGAGAAGGTCGGCTTCCTCGAACTCTGCAAGACGCCGCGGCTGGCGGCCGAGGTGATGATCGCCACGGTGCAGCGACTGGGGGTCGACGCCGCGATCATCTTCAGCGACCTGCTGCCGCTGCTCGAGCCGCTGGGGTTCGACCTGGAGTTCACCCCCAGCGACGGGCCGGTGATCCACAATCCGATCCGCACGCCCGCCGACCTGGCCCGTGTCCCCGAGCTCAACGACGTCGACCAGGTCGGCTTCGTGATGGACACGGTCGCCGCCACGCGGGCCGGCCTCGACGACACGATCCCCGTGATCGGCTTCGCCGGCGCCCCCTTCACGCTGGCCGGCTACTGCATCGAGGCGGGCACGAGCAAGGCCTGGACGCTCACGCGGCAGTTCATGTTCCGGCACGAGGCCGCTTGGCACGACCTGATGGCCCGCATCGCCCGCGCGGTAAGCCGCTATCTCGTAGCCCAGCTCGATGCCGGCGCCCAGCTCGTGCAGATCTTCGACAGTTGGGTCGGCTGCCTCGGACCAGACGACTACCGCCGCTATGTGCTGCCCCATTCGCGGGCCGCGCTCGCCGCGGCGGCCGCCCGCGCGCCGGTCATCCACTTCGCGACCGGCAACCCGGCGCTGTTGCCGCTGTTGGCGGACGCGGGGGGCAGCGTGATCGGGCTCGACTGGCGGGTGGACCTGGACCGCGGCTGGGCGACGGTCGGGCACGACCGGGCCGTGCAGGGCAACCTCGATCCGGCCGTGCTGCTGGCCGATCGCGAGACGGTCAGGAGACGGACCCGCGAGGTGCTCGCCCGGGCCGCGGGCCGACCCGGGCACATCTTCAACCTCGGCCACGGTGTGCTGCCGGGGACGCCGGTGGAAAACGTGCTCGAGGTGATCGAAACGGTCCGGCAAGGCTGACCGGCACGCAGCCGAGCGCGAAGAAGTTCCCGCCCCAGGCGCCGGCCCTGTAGGATGGAGCGTTTCCCACCGCGGCTCCCCGCACGGTCGTCGCCCGCGACGTTCGTCTCGGCAGGCTTCATGAAGACCCTCGAAAAGCGACTCTTCCACCTGTTCGCACCGGCCGACGTCGCCCGGGCCCGGGGCATCACGCCGCAGTCGGTGTCGTGTCCGCGGGTCGGCCAGGTGCGGGCCACGGTCGACGACGCCGAGGGCATGCCGCAGGAAGTGATCCTCGAACTCTCGGCCCACCGCCGCGGCGGCATGACGCTCGAGAGCCGCTGCACCACCACGGCCGGCCGTGCGGGTCGGCCCTGCGCGGTGCTGGCCGCCGTCCTGCTCGAGGTCGATCGCCGCGGCCTGCTCAAGGGGATCCACGACCAGACGCCGGTGACGCTCGACATCGTCGCCGAAACGCCTGCCGACGAGGGGGGCGAGGTGGAGCACGACGAGCCGGCGCCGGTCGTGCCCGGGGTGGTGCGGGTGCGGCGGCGGACGGTGGCCGGGCTCGACGGCCCGCGGCTGCCCCCCTGGGCGGCCGAGCTCGAGGAGCGCCGCCGACTCGTCGAGCCCGCCGTGCGGTCCCTTGGCGTCGAGATTCCGGATGCCCGCAAGGCCGGCGGCACGCTGGTCTTCCTGCTCGACGCAGCCGCGTCGGCTGAGGCCCGGGCCGCGGTGCTGCGGCCTTGTCGCATGCAGCTCGACGTGGCGGGCAACGCCACCGGCAGGCCCAAGCCCATCGAGCTGGGACCGGGTGCGGTCGAACTCGGAGACCTCGACCGGCAGGAGCGGGAGATCCTCGAACGGCTGTTGGGCGCGGCCGGCGCGGAAGAGCGATCGTTGCCCACGCCTCTCGAGCGGCGGTCGATCGCCCGGATCGTCATCAGTCCCCGGTCGGCGGCGGCCCACGTGGCGCTGTTGTGCGAGACGGGTCGGCTCGTGGTGCAGCCCGAGCCGCGGCGGGCGCCGGACGACGTGGTGCCGCTGGCCTGGGACGGTGGCCGGCCGTGGGAACTCGCCTTCGTGGTCGGGCCTGACGACAACGACCTGCCCCGTCGCAGCCGCACAGACGACGAAGAGGAGTCGCCGCCACGGCCGGCGAAGGCAACGCTGACCGCGGCGCTCGTCCGGGGCAGCCAGTGCAAGTCCCTGCGGGAGCCGCGGGCGATCCTCAAGGCCGGCATCGTCGTCTTCGCCGACCGCATCGCGCGGCTGGAGGCGGGGGACGCGGCCGGCTGGATCGACCAGTTCGAGCGGCGCGGGCCGATCGAACTTTCCTCCGCCCACTGCGACGGACTCATCGAACGGCTGGCGCTGCTCGCCGACCTGCCGCGCGTGGTGCTGCCCGCCTGGACCGGCTGGCGGATCGAATCGGGTGCCCCGCGGCCCAAGCTCATACTTGACGACTCGCCCGCGATCTCCGCCGACGACGGGGCGGACGGCCCGCGTCGCCGCGGGCAGCCCCGCGTCCACCTCGCCGGCCGTGTCTGGTTCGACTACGCCGGCGTCCTGATCGCGGCCGACGATCCCGCCGGCGGCGCGGCCGATGCCGACCGCCGCGTGCTCGTACGGCGCGACCGGGCGGCCGAACGCGAGGCACTCGCCGCCCTCACTCGCCACGGCTTCGGCGCCGCCCGCGGGTT
>VGYP01000058.1 GCA_016872955.1 Planctomycetota bacterium | reverse complement strand
AGTCGCAGCGGTACTGGATCAGCAAGACCGACTTCTGGAAGGCGGGTCCGGACTTCAAACAGGCGGGACCGAGCCTGATCGGCGGCATCGACGTGCGCTGCGCCGGCCTCGCGGGGGCCGGCTACCACGTCGAACAGGTCCTGCACGAGCCGGTGATCGCGTCGCGGTTCACACGCCCCGACGGCCCGGTGGTCACCGTCGACGCTCGCGTGTTGGCGACGACCAACCTGATCGTGCTGGAGTTCGCCGCGGCAGGCGGGTCCGTCGAAGTCGAGATCGACCTCTGGGCCCAGCCGGGATACGGCTCCACCACGACCGCCGGCCGCCGGGCCGGATGCCGCTGGGTCGGCCGCAGCTTCGACACCGCCGAACTGCTCTTTCCGTCCGCCGCCACCGTGGCGCTTGCCACCGTGCCGCCCGCGGTGATCGACAGCGGCCGGTTCGTCCTCCGGCCGGGCATGCCGCTGACGGTGACCGCCGCGGTGACCACCAACCACGAGTCGCCCGATCACCACGATCGCGCCGTGCAGGCGGTGGCCACCTCGGACGCCGTCCGGCTCGCCGACCTGCGCCGGGCCCACGATGACTGGTGGCGGCGGTTCTGGGCCAGCTCGTTCGTGGAGATCGAGGACGACCTCGTCGAAAAGCACTACTACTCGGCGATCTACGTGATGGCCTGTTGCAGCCGCAACCCGCGGTTCCCGCCGGGGCTGTACGGCAACTGGATCACGATGGACCGGCTCGCGTGGTCGGGCGACATCCACCTCAACTACAACCACCAAGCCCCGTTCTGGGCCCTCCTCTCGTCCAACCGGCTGGAACTGACCGACGGCTACGACGCGCCGCTGCTCGACAGCCTGGAGCGGTTCCGGCGGAATGCCCGTGAGTTCCTCGACTGCCGTGGTGCCTTCGCCGACGTGGCCATCGGCCCCAAGGGGTTGTCCTGCCGGTTCCCCGACGTCGCAGGGCTCGACAGGCTCTACCGCGACAAGGCCGCCGACACCGGCTACCGAGCCCTCGCCGGTCAGCCGATGTTCCTCGGCCAGAAGAGCAACGCCCTGTTCGCCGCCATGAACATGATCCTGCGCTACCGCTCCACACTCGACGCCGACTACGCCCGCCGGGTCTATCCGTTTCTGATTGCCGTAGCGGACTTCTGGGAGGACTACCTGGAGTTCGAGCCCGGCACCGGCCCGGGCGGCGGCGGGCGGTACGTGGTGCGAAACGACTGCCACGGCGAGGTCGGCCCCTTCAACGGCAAAGACTGGGAACGCGGCTACGGCGACTTCAATCCGATCGTCACGCTGGGCATGCTGCGCATCTTTCTGGACGCGATCATCGAGATCAGCGACGCGCTCGGCCGGGATGCCGACCGGCACGAGACCTGGAGACACATCCTCGCCCACCTCAGCGATCTGCCCACGGTCACGCAAGACGGCCGACGGCGGTTCCGCGCCTGCGAAGGGGGCAGCGGTGCGGCAGCCGACCTCGTCGGCGTCGACTGGGTTATGCTGCACGGGCTCGTCTACCCGGCGACGAACATCGGCCTCGGCTCGCTCCCCGCGGAACTGGCGTTGGTCCGAGACGAGATGCGTCGCTGGCCGGAGCAGACCTGGCTGAACCACGGCAACGCATTTCAGACGGCACTGATCGGCGGCGCGCGGGTGGGGCTCGAGCCGGAGTTCCTGCTCGACAGGGCCCGCCGGGTGATCAAGGAGCGATCGCGGCCGAACCTGTGGATCTTCGCCGGGGGCGGCGGGATCGAGACCTGCAGCGGCATTCCGGGATTGATCAACGAGATGCTGCTCCAGAGCCACCGCGGCGTGATCCGCGTCTTCCCGGTGTTTCCGGCCGACCAACGAGCATCCTTTCACCGGCTCCGGACCTTCGGCGCATTCCTCGTCTCCGCGGGCATCGACCGCGGCGTGGTGGGCAATGTGCTCGTGGAGAGCGAGCGGGGCCGGCCGTGCGTGATCGTGAACCCCTGGCCCGGCCGATCGGTGACCGTGCACCGCGAGGGGATGCCCGCCGAGACGACGGCGGGAGACGTCCTGCGGCTGCCGACCCATGCGGGCGAGCGACTGCGGCTCGCCGCCGATTCATCCCGGTAGCCGGCGGACTCGTCCCTGCATCCGCCGGATTCGTCACCGCTGGCGAGCGACTCGTCACTTTCGAAAGGTCGGCCTTTGGCGGCGAGCGTCTCGAAGGCGTAGTCTCCGACCCTGCCGGTTGCGGCCCACCGGCCGCTGATCGACGAACCTGCGTCGAGGCTTTTCCTTGAAAGTGAAACTCATGGATTCCGCCCACCGTATTCCTGCCGTCGCCTCCATGCTTCGCCCTCGGCTCGGCTTTGCGGTAGCCGTGGCGGTGACCCTGGCGTGGCAAGCTCCGGAATCCGCCCGCGGCGAGTTGCTCTACGTGTCGACCGACGCCAACGTGATCGTGACGTACGACATTTCACTCGCGACGGCGACTGCAATCCGGAACTCAGAGCAGACATTTGTCAGCAGCAACGTCGCCGCGCCCCACGGCATTGCGTTCGACCGCTCGGGCGATCTCTTCACGGCGAACGTCGTGGATAACACGATCTTCAAGTGCAGTCCGCAGAGAAATCTTCGCGTTACGATTTCAGCGGACATGACCAATCCCATGGGCCTCGCGATCGATTCGGCAACATTCTCGTCGCCAACCGTGTCGGTGCGTCGATCAGCACGTTCAGCCCCGCAGGGGCGTTTCTGTCTCCGATCTCGTCGAACGTGAGTTTCCCGCAGGGGCTGGTGATCGATTCGTCGAGCGAGATCTATTCGACGAACAACACCAACTCCGTGAGCACGTTCAACTCGGCAGGCACCTTCCCGGGAACGATCTCGGGCAGCATGAGCAACCCCTACGGACTGGCGTTCGACACGGCCGGGAACCTCTACGGATCGAATCGAAACGGCAACACGGTCGGCACGTACAGCCCGGACGGTAGTCTTCTCAGTGTGATCGCGACGAGCGGGCCGAAGGGATGGCCTTCGACTCGTCGGGGAATCTCTCTGTCGGCAACGGTACCAGCGGCACGATTTCCAAGTTCGACTCCGCAGGCAATTTGGTGTTTTCCTGGAACTCGGTGCAGCCGAACTTTCTGCTCGTGGCACCCACGGCCGTTCCCGAGCCGTCGGCGATCGCCGTCGCCGGCCTCGCCACCGCAGGCCTGGCGGGGTTCGTCTTACGTGGGCGGCACACCAGGTGTCGCTTGTCGCACCACTGCTCCCGCTCGCCCGTGCGGGGCCCTGCTTGACCGGAGCACCGAACCCGCCGATCGTTGATCGCTGGGCGGCCGCGGCGGGCATCGCCATCACGAGGCACCGGGCCGCCACCGGTCACGACGAAGACGCATTGTCATGGAGGGCATCATGCGTGGCTTCTACTGGGATCGTCTGATCCAGGCGTTTCTCCTCGTCCGTCTCGGACAAGAACTCGGCACGGAATCCCCGTTGGCCAGGGCTGTTCACGACTTGATCCTGGCGATCATCTCGCTCGGAACCCCGTCCTGAGTCGCCTCTCCTGCCCCACGGCTCCGCCCGGAAGACCAGCCCTCGTTCACCCAGCCCGGCTCGGGTGACGCGGCCTGCGGTCATCCGGCTCGGCCGACGCCGATGGGCCGCCCAAGACCGGGCACTCAGGCGATGCCCTCGGCCCGCATCGCCTCCCAGTCAGCGACGGTGGGCTTGGCGACGGTCCCGAAGATGAAATCGCCGATCGGCAGTGCCACGTTGAAGTTTTTGTCGGGGTACCGGTGGTGCAGGAAATGATGCCGGGCCACACCCTTGAACACGGCCCAGCGCCCGAAGGCCCGGTTGGCAGGCTTGTGCATCTCCAGGTGGATCAGATTCCAGAGCACGTGGTGCAAGCAGACCACGATCGGGAACATGACCGCCGCCGTGGTGGAGAACCAGATCAGGATGCCACTCAGCGCCAGCGACTCGAGCAGCCCTTCCCAGAGGTTCAGACGGATGCCGCGATCCTCGCCGCGCGGCACCGGATCGTCGTGGAAGTGCTGCCGGTACTGGCGATGATGCTCGACGGCATGGCTCGTGAAGATCCGCCGACGAGCCCGCAGATGCCGCCAGAGGAAGTGCCGCGGCATCTTGTGCATCAGGCGGCTGTGCACCTGGTGCTCGATGAGCGACATCAGCACCACCAACGCGGCAAACCAGCCCACGAGATGGAAGACGAGCGACATGGTGCGGCCCCGCGTGGAACGAAGCAGCCCGCATGTCGGCAGAAGGTGCCGATCCGGCTGGGGGCGTCTCGCGGAGTCCTGTACCAGAACGGCGGCGTGGAAGGTAGTTCAGTTTAAGCACCCACAAACTGCGTTCCGCCTCCCTTATCACGCCGCTTTCGGGTCCCGGTGCGCTGCGTCCGCGACCCAGGCGGCCGATCGTCCCGACGCCCCCGGTCCTGTCGCCTCTGGGGCGGCCGCCGCGGCCGGCTCTCGGCCCTCTGCCACGAGCCGCCCCACGACACGATCCTCCTCCGGGAAGGGGCCTTGGGCGTGCCTTTCCCGCAGTCGTTCGACCAGCGCTTCGGCCCGCCGTCGCGCCACCATCGCGGCCGTGGGCAGCCGGTCGGACCGCACGGCTGCCCGTGATTGGCTCGATCTTCCGCAGCACGCGAAGCCCGCCGCCCGAGACCAGCATCACCGCCCGGCCCGTCCGCCCCGTGCGTCCCGTCCGACCGATGCGGTGCACGTAGTTTTCCGCGTCGTAGGACAGGTCGTAGTTCACGACCACCTCCAGGTCGTGGACGTCGATGCCCCGGGCGGCCACGTCGGTCGCGATCAGGAACCGGAACGCCCGCGTGCGGAAGCTCTCCATCACTCGGGTCCGCTAGGCCTGTGCCATGCCTCCGTGCAGCCGCTCCGCGGTGAAGCCGCGGGCCGCCAGCGAGTCGGCCAGTTCCTCAACCACACGCTGCGTGTTGCAGAAGACCAAGCCGCAGCCGACGTCGTGAAAGTCGATTACCTGGCAGAGGGCAGCGAGTTTCGCGTGATGCCCTTCCTCGTAGGCGACCCGATCCACCAGGGGCGGACCGGCGACGGTCTGCTTCGCGATGGTCACCTTGGTGGCCGCGCGGGAATGCTGCCGCACCAGCGTCGCCACCGACGGGGAGAACGTCACCGAGAAGAACACCGTCTGCCGCTCGGCCGGGGCGGCGGCCAACAGCTTCTCGACGTCTTTCTGGAAGCCCAGGTCGAGCATCCGGTCCGCCTCGTCGAGGATAAGCATCCTCACCGCCCCGAGATCGAGCGTGCCGCGGGCCAGGTGGTCCGTCAGCCGTCCCGGCGTGCCCACCACGATGTGGGCCCCCCGCTTCAGTTCGGCGAACTGCCGCTCGTAGGCCGCCCCTCCGTAGATCGCCACCGCCTGAAGCGCCTGTACGAAGGCGGCGAGTTTGCGCACCTCGGCGGTGATCTGCATCGCCAACTCCCACGTGGGCACCAGGATAAGCACTTGGGCCGACTGCTTCCGCGGATCGACGCGTTCGATCGCTGGAATGGAGAGGGCGGCCGTCTTGCCCGACCCCGTCTCCGACTGGCCGACGACGTCGTGCCCCAGCGATGCGAAGGGCACGGTCTCTCCAGTGCGTGGACCGGCCCCTGCGGCAGGCACGTGGCGGGTGGTCATGGGTGCAGGCCAACGCCGGGCGTCAGAACCGCCGGCCACCGCCGCTCTCGCGGGGCTTGGCTTCGTCGACGGTCAGCGACCTGCCCCAGCAGTCCTTCTCGTGCATGCCGTCGATCACCTGCTGGGCGGCGTCATCGGTCTGCATTGCCACGAATCCGAAGCCCTTGCTGCGACCGGTGTCGCGATCCTGGATGACCTGCTTACTGACAACGGTCCCGAACTCGAGAAACATCTGCTCGAGTGCCTCGCTCGTCACGCTGTACGCGAGGTTGCCGACATAGAGCTTCTTGCCAATGAAGCACGACGCTCCCACGGATGACCCCATTGACTTTCGCGGTCACGACGAAAGGGCCAGAGAATGGCAGCCCGCCAGAGGGTGAAGGCGAGCCAAAAGCAGCAGGGCGGGGGCACTGACCCGTCGTGCGTCAAGGAGCATCGTCCACGACCGGCATTGAGAGGCTACTCCGGGCCGCGCCCGACGCAAATCGACCGGTCACGTTTCTCGCGTCCGACCCGCCCTGCATGCGGTCGCGACGACCTTCCCCGCGGAGCCGACCATGCACGTCGTGGGCAGGCTGCCGTATCCCGGTTCCGCAGGCATGGTCAGGGGCCGGACGGCTTCAATTCGTCGCGGTGTGGCCGCGTCCTGCTCGCCGTCGATGAAGACGTCGTAGCGGTCGCGGGCAGGCCGGCGACACGGAGGTCGTAGCGGTCGAGCCGATGGAGCATCGGCGCGAGGGCGAGGGCCAGCCGGGCGCGCTCGTTCAACGGCATGGGCAGGCACTGGTCGGTCCGGTCGAAGGCCGGGATTCCATCCGCCCACGTCAGGTCGCCGACACCGCTGCGGTCGGCCTCCGTCACCGCCACCGCCCCCTCGGTCACGTCGATGGCGACCCGCGACACGATCGCCGGCGCCCGCAGCCGCTTCAGGATGATGGCTGCCATCAGCAGGTGTCCCGGCGGGTCCGGGTGCACCTCGTCCCCCCCGCCAATGCTCGCGTTCTCCTGCCGCATGTGCTCGCGGGCCATGATCGCCACGTAGGGATCGAACTGGTTGAGAAACTTGCCCCTCGGCTCGGCGGCGACTCGCCCCGCCCCCGTGGCGAAACGGCGAATCGCCACGTTCCGCGGGTCGGCGGCCGGCTGCGGCGAACGCGGTTCGATGGCCTGGGGCGACAGGAGGATGGGACGGGCCCCCGTCGCCTTGACGAGCCGGCAGATCTGGGCCTGCCCGCGGACATGCGCCTGGCAGAGGTCGTCGCGGAAGGCCTCGTAGTTGTGGTCGTTCATGCCGTAGTTCACGAACGCGATCGTGGGCTCGAGTTTGAGCACGTCCCTCCGCAACGGCCCGTTGACCGCGGCCCCGATCATCTTCTGCTGCTCCTCACCGGCAGCCGCGAAGAGCCTGGCCTCGTCCGACGGCGACCGCATCCGGAGCCAGGCGGTGTCGCCTCCCCAGCCGGCGTTCCAGAAACGCAACTTCCAGTCGGGAAACCGGGTCACCGAGGAGGCCCTGATGTAGGTCGTATAGAGCCGTTGCTCCATGATGCTGTCGCCCAGGAACACGACCCGGTCGCCATTTGGGAGCATGAACGGCTCGGTGGCCGCCGAACGGCTGGCGAGGGCGAGTCCGCAGAGGATGGCGAGAAACCGGATGGGGGAGCCGAGGGCTGAACACAGGCGGGAGGTCCGACGTGGGCTCCGGTCCGAGCCGCACCAACCGCGCAGGATCGTCGCGTTCACTCCCGTCGGGTTACCCTTTCAGACTTCGTACGACGTCCATCAACGCCGTAGCAACCGGTGGGTCCCGACGACTCGAGGACGACCAACGACATGCGTGGGCTGCCGACCGGCATCGCGACGAGTGAGCGCTACGTCGAGCACCTCACCGGCCCGGGCCACAAGGAGCAACCGGCCCGCGTGACCGCGATCCTGGAGCGTCTCGCCGCCGACCGGCTCCTGCCGCAGGCGCGGGTGATCACACCGCGGCCGGCCGACGACGAGGCGATCCTTCGCTGCCATACGGCCGACTACCTGCGAACGGCGATCCGCGACGTACGCGAGCAGCGGCGGCTGTCCACCGGCGACACCCACGTCTGCCCTGACTCACTCGAGATCGCCAGGCTCGCGGTCGGGGGCGTGCTCGCGGCCGTCGACGCGGTGATGGCCGGCGACGTGGCCAACGCCTTCGCAGTCGTGCGGCCGCCGGGGCACCACGCCACCCCCTCCCAGGGCATGGGGTTCTGCCTGTTCAACAACGTGGCGATCGCCGCCCGGCACGCACAGGCCGCGCACGGCATCCGGCGCGTGCTGATCGTCGACTGGGACGTGCACCACGGCAATGGCTCGCAGGAGATCTTCTACAAGGACGGCAGCGTGCTGTTCTTCGACACCCACCAGCACCCGCTCTACCCCGGCACGGGGCACGCCACGGAGACGGGCCGCGGGGCCGGTGCCGGGCTGACGATCAACTGCCCGTTCCCGGCCGGGAGCGGCCGCCGGGAGATCGTGACCGCGTTTCGCGAACGGCTCCTGCCCGCGGCCGCGCGATTCAAGCCGGACTTCGTGCTGGTGTCGGCGGGCTTCGACTCGCGGCTCGACGACCCCCTCGGCGCCTTCACGCTCAGCGACGACGACTTCGCGGAACTGACCGGCATCGTGCGGGCCATCGCCGCGGAGCACGCGGCCGGGCGACTCGTCTCGACGCTGGAAGGAGGCTACGCTCTGGCCGGCCTCGCCTCGGCGGTGGCCAGCCACGTCGGGGCGCTGATGGCCTGACGCGTCCACCGGACCATGGCAGGGAGGATGTCGCCGTGTTCGAGCACCGCACCGAACCTCTGCTGCCCCGCCACCGATTTCTCTGGCGGGCGATCGGTTTCCTAACGCTCTCGACCCTGGTGATCGGGGTCGCGCTTGGCATCGGCGTCTGCGGCTACCACCACTTCGGCGGCTTGCCCTGGATCGACGCCCTCGTCAATGCATCGATGATCCTGGGAGGCATGGGACCGGTCGATCCCATCACGAGTCCCGCGGGCAAGCTCTTCGCGTCCGCCTACGCACTCTTCTGCGGACTGCTCGTGATCGGCGCCGCCTCGCTCGCAGTGGCCCCCTTCATCCACCGCATCATGCACCGGCTCCATCTGGAGGACGAGTGAGGCCGAGCGGCCGTCGGTTCGGCGAGCCGACGCCGGGAAGCTAGACTGAACGCATGACCGCGGACATCCTCAGACCGTCGGGGCAGGCGTGCGGCGCGTGCCGGTTCTGGCGACAGGGCCGGACCGACGACCGCGGCCCCGACTGGGGGGTATGCCGCCGGATGCCCCCCTCACTGCCGGCCGTCGAGGAAGACAAGCTCGTGCACGTGGGCGTCTGGCCGCACACCTCCTCCACAGACTGGTGCGGCGAATGGCAGGCGGCCGAGGGGGGCGGGAAGCCCGCCTGACCCGGCCACCCAGAGCGTGTTTACCACCCATGCCCGCACAAACAACGCCTTTTTGTGCTCCTGCCGCCAGGCGGATTCCGCCCGCGGTTGTCGCCCAGAGGCCGGGATGCTACAACACGTTGCGTTCGACAGACTCTCGTCCGCATCTCCGGCCCGTGGGGAACTGAGCCAGTGCTTCGGCGAAGGTCGATCGTGTCGATTGGGTCTCTCTTCAGTTCCCAAGTTCAGTGAGAGGTTGAGGGTTATGTCCCGGAAGATTTACGTGGGGAACCTGCCTTGGTCGACCACGTCCCAGGATCTGGAAGCGATGTTCGCTCCGCACGGCGCCGTTCGCAGTGCGGAAGTCATCTCGGATCGTGAGACCGGCCGGTCTCGCGGATTCGGGTTCGTGGAGATGGAGTCCGACGAAGGCCTGCAGGCCGCGATCTCAGCTCTTAACGGCCACGAGATCAACGGTCGGCCGCTGACGGTCAACGAAGCCCGGGAGCGGACTCCGCGTCCGGGTGGCGGTGGCGGTGGCCGTGGTGGCTACGGCGGTGGCGGTGGCCGTGGTGGCTACGGCGGTGGCGGTGGCGGCTACGGCGGTGGCGGTGGCCGCTACTAATCGCTCCGCGTTCCTCCCGAACTCGGTGTGATGCACATGTCGCACGGAAGCCGGGGCCAAACGCCCCGGCTTCCGTGTCGTTCTGTTTTCGGGTATTCTCAGGCCGAGAAGGCGCCGTTCGATGGGCCGCCGTGATCCTCCCCACGCAACGGAACGAATGATCCGATGAGCTTTGCAGGTCCGCGTCAAAAGCCGAGCAAGATGGCCCGTAAGAAGGCCAAGCCGAAGCCCAAGGTCAAGAAGCGCGACCCGATTTACATCGACGGCGTCCGTCCGCGGCCGATGTACGTTGACTACAAGGATCTCGAACTGCTCGGCAAGCTCGTTAATCGCCAGGGCAAGATCATCAGCCGACGCAAGAGCGGCTGCACGGCCGCCAGCCAGCACGCGGTGACCAGCGCGATCAAGAGGGCCCGTTTCATGGCCCTCCTGCCCTACGTCGCCGACTGACGCAGCAGGCTTCGCGAACGTGTCGCTGTGGCGGCCCGACGCCCGCCCGGGCGAGACCGACGCCGACCAGGCCCACGGCGTATCATGCTCCCTGGCTTCGTCAGGATCCTCCATGCCGCCACTCGTGACCCGCCGACGCGTCGAGTTCCGCGACACCGACGCCGCCGGGATCGTCCACTTCTCGGCCTTCTTTTTCTGGATGGAGTCGGCGGAGCACGAGCTGCTGCGGGCGGCGGGCGTGCCTGTCGTCGAGCGGACGGCCGATGGTGTCGATGCCAGCTGGCCGCGTGTCTCGGCATCCTGCGACTACACCAGCGCCGTCCGGTTCGGTGCGGAGGTCGAGATCGTGGCGGCCGTCGAGAAGATCGGGCGCACGAGCGTCGCCTACGTCTTCCAGTTCGGACACGAAGGCACACCGGTTGCCCACGGCCGCGTCGTGGCCGCCCGCTGCCTGATGCATCCCGGCCGCCCGCGAGCAGTGCCAATTCCCGACGAGATCATCGTGCGGCTCGAGCCGTTCCGCGGCCGCAACTAGAGGGGGCGGCATGCTTGCCGTGCGGGAGATCTGCAAGTCGTTCACCGGCGGTGCCGCCGACGTGCCGGTGCTCCGCGGCGTCTCGTTCTCGCTCGATCCCGGCGGCTCGATGGCGATCATGGGCCCCTCGGGATCGGGCAAGAGCACGCTCCTGTCGATCCTCGGGGCGCTGGAGGAACCGACGAGCGGCGACGTGCGACTCGACGGCATCGACCCGTTCGCGGGGGGCGCGACGCAACGGGCAACGTTTCGCAATCGCCGGGTCGGCTTCGTGTTCCAGGACCATCACCTGCTGGCCGGCTGCACGGCGCTCGACAACGTGCTCGTGCCCGCGATCGCCGCGGGCACCGCGGCCCGCGAAACCGTGGCCCGCGGCCGCCGACTGCTCGAGCGGGTCGGCCTGGGCGACCGGCTCGACCACCGTCCAGGCGCGCTCTCGGGGGGCGAGCGGCAGCGCGTCGCCGTGGCTCGGGCACTGGTGCTCGCGCCACGGCTGCTGCTCGCCGACGAGCCCACCGGGCAACTCGACTCGGGGGCAGCCGACGAGGTGGCCGATCTGCTGCTCGAACTGACCGAGGAGTCGGGCGGCATGCTCGTGGTCGTCACCCATTCGACACCGCTGGCGGCGCGGGTCGGCGACGTGCGGCATCTCGTCGACGGACGACTCGCGTCATGAGCCGGCCGGCTTCTCCACTGCGTTCCGTCGGCGGCCTGGCCGTGCGGCTCGCCCGCCAGTGGTGGCCGCAGGTGGCGTCGCTGGCCGCGGCCTGCGCGGTCGTGGCGACCACGATTGCGGGAGGGCTGTGGGTGGGCGACGCGATGCAGTCCGGCCTGCAGACGCTCGCGCTCGAAAGGCTCGGCCGGATCGATGCCGCCGTCGTCGCGGAGGAGTTCTTCACCGCCGGCCTGGCCTCCGGTGCGGAGCCGGCCGCAGGGCGACTCGTTCCGGCGATCGTGATGCCCGCGGTCGCCAAGCGTGCCGACGGCGTTGCGACACGAATCACGCTGCTTGCCTGCGACGACCCAGCCGCCCTCGGCTTCGATCCACCCCCACCACCGCTCGCCCAGGGAACCGCGGCCGTCAACGGGCCGCTGGCCGCGGCGCTGCGGATCTCCGCCGGCGATGCCCTGATCCTGCGGTTGCCCACGCGGTCGGGCGTGCCCGCCGACAGCCCGCTGGGCCGCCGCAGCGGCGGCTCGACGGGCCGCCGGCTCACGGTCAGGACCCTCCTTCCGGACCGTGGGATCGGACAGTTCTCGCTGCGGCCCATACAGGCGACGGCGCCGCTGGCCCTGACCTCGCTGGCGGAGGCCCGCCGCATCGTCGGCCGCGACGACGCCGCCAACGTGATCTTTGCCGTGGGCGGCCCGCCAGGGAACGATCCATCCGAGTCGCTGTCGGCGAGCCTGACGCCGCGGCTGGCCGACTTCGGGTTGTCGCTTGAGCCGGCTTCCACCGGTCCAGGCAGCCTGCGGCTCACGAGCCGCAGGCTGATCCTGCCGGCAGCGGTCGATGCCGCGGCGGCCGACGTCATGGCACCCCTCGGCGGCGTGCCCACGCTCGCCTTCCTGGCCAATACCATCGCCCCGGCCGAGGGCGGCGCAGGCATTCCCTACTCCACGGTCCTCGGCATCGCCTCCACGCGGTTGCCCGTGGGCGACCTCGTCGACGAGCGGGGCGTGGTGCTCGCGCTGCCGGATGACGACGGCATCGTCGTAGATCGCTGGGTGGCCGACGACCTCGCGGCCCAGGGACGGCCGGTCCGGGTGGGAGACGTGCTGCGGCTCGATTTCTTCGCGCCCGAGACGGTCCACGGTCGCGTCGTCGAAACCTCGGCCGCCCTGCGAATCTCCGGCATCGCCGCCATGCGCGGGGCCGCAACGGCGCGGGGCGTGATGCCCGAGGTCGAGGGCATCACCGACGAGGATTCGATCGCCGACTGGGATCCCCCCTTCCCCTTT
>VGYP01000057.1 GCA_016872955.1 Planctomycetota bacterium | reverse complement strand
AGCGAAGCCGCTCGTGGCCATGGCCTTTAAGATCGTCGACGATCCGTATGGCCAGCTCACCTTCATGCGGCTCTACCAGGGCACGCTCAAGAAGGGGGAGACCTACGTCAACCAGCGCACGAGCCAGAAGCAGCGGTTCAGCCGGATCGTGCGGATGCACGCCGACAAGCGGGAGGAGATCGAGTCGGCCGAGGCGGGCGACATCGTGGCCGTGATGGGCGTGGACGCCGCCTCCGGCGACACGTACTCCGCCGACTCGAAGTACTGCACGCTCGAGAGCATGTTCGTGCCAGAGCCGGTGATCAAGATGTCGATCACCCCCACGCAGCGCGACGGTCTCGACAAGCTCGGCAAGGGGCTGCAGCGGTTCACCCGTGAGGATCCCACGTTCCGCGTGTTCACCGACGAGGAGACGGGCGAGACCCTCATCGCCGGCATGGGTGAGTTGCATCTCGACATCTACGTCGAGCGAATCAGGCGTGAATACAAGGTGGACGTCACCGTGGGCGCTCCGAAAGTGAGCTATCGCGAGGCCCCCACCAAGGGCACGGCCTACGACTACAAGCACAAGAAGCAGACGGGCGGCTCGGGCCAGTATGCGCACATCATCGGCCACCTCGAGCCGCTCCCCGAGGACGCCACCGAAAACTTCATCTTCGAAGACGCGGTGGTCGGCGGCCGCGTGCCGCGGGAATACATTCCCTCGGTGGAGAAGGGCTTTTTGGCCGTCCTGGGAAAGGGGCCGATCGCCGGCTTCCCGATCGTGGGCGTGAAGGCCACCCTCGAGGACGGCTCCTACCACGACGTCGACTCCTCCGACATGGCCTTCCAGATCTGCGCCCGGGCCGGCTTTCGTGAGGCCTTCCTCAATACGAAGCCGGTGCTGCTCGAGCCCATCATGAAGATGGAGGTCGAGGTGCCGTCGGATTTCCAGGGGCCGGTGACCGGCGAACTCAACAAGCGACGCGGCCTGATCATCTCCACCGAGACGGTCGGAAACACCTCCACGATCATCGCCGAGGTGCCGCTGGCCGAGACGTTTGGCTACTCGACCGACCTGCGGAGCATGACGCAGGGGCAGGGTGTCTTCACGATGGAGTTCTCGAAGTACCGGCCGACGCCGGGGAACATCCAGAAGGAGATCATCGAGGAGCGGAAGAAGCAGGAACTCGCGAGCGCGAAGTAATGCCCTCACGGCGTGGGACGCTGTTCGCGCTCTGGGTCGTCGGGCTCGCCGCGGCGGCGGCCGCAGGCGAGCCGGAGCTGGAGCCAGCGGCCTCTCGTCCGGTGATGACCGAGCGGCCGTCGGGAGCCGCCCGTGAGCGGCCGCCCTCGCAGCGAGAACTCGTCGACGCGCGGGTGGAACTGCAGCGACGATTTCGTGAGCCGCTGTTTCGGGCCGATACGGCCTCGGGGGCGGAGCGGGCAGCCGAGTCGTTACTCGAGGCGGCTGGGGTCGAGCCGGATCGATCGCTCAAGTGGCTCCTCTATGCCGAGGCCAGGCGGCTCGGGGTCGTGTCGGGCAATGCGGACGTGATCCATCGGGCGGTCACGCTGGCCTCGGCGACGTACGAGTTCGATGCCCTCGACGACGAGGTCCGTGACCTGGCGGGCATCCCGCTCCGCGGCGTGTCGCCCCGTCGTGCCGTGGGGCTGGCGGAGGCGGCCGAAGGCGTGGCCGGCCGTGCCGAGGTCGATGGGCGATTCGAGTTGGCCCTGCGGGCCCAGGATCTGGCGATCAAGGCCTGGCAGCGGGCCGGGGCGATAGAGGCCTGCCGTCGGGCGATGGTGCGGCACGGCGAGATCGCGGCGGCACTGGATGCCCGGAGGTCGGGTTCCGGCGCGGCCCGGTGAACTGCCGAAGCGGGCGGTCGCCGAGTCGCGTGGCGGTCCGTGTCAGGGGCGACGATCGGTAGAAGTGCGAGTAGTTCATGTAGGTGGAGGCATGGCCCGTGGGCCGGATCGTCTCGTCGATCTGCCTCGCCTGAGACGACTGCTGAATCTGCCTGACCTGGCTTTGCATCCGATTCAACTGGCGACGCTGGTTGAGCATTTCGATCTGCTGCCGTTGCTGCTCGACTTGGGGCTGAACCAGCGTCTGATAGACGTTCTGGTTTTGCAGCGGATTCATGCCTTGCTGCTGGAGTTGCAGATACGGGCTCACGGTGGGCCGTCGGTACGTGCCTTCGAAGGGCCGCTGGCTGACCTGGCCCGCCGGCGACTGCGCACGAGCATCTGCCCCGACGGCGATCCAGCAGCAGGCCGCGATACAGATGGCAAAGGTCGGCTCGAGGCCACGCCCGAAAGATTTCATGCCCACATCTCCCTGAGACATTTTCGATTATACCGCACTGGTCCAGCCCGGCCCTGCCGCTGGTCGGCCGTGAAGCCTGCCGGCCAGCCTCAGTCGGCCACCTTGGGCATGGCCGCCTCGTAGCGAGCAATCACCATGTCCATCGCTGCCTTGACGATCGCCTTCACGACAGGCTTGTCGGCGATCCAGGCCGCGAACTGTTCGCCGTGGGCCATGTAGGCCTCCCGCAGCCAGTCCGGAGCCTCGGTGAGCAACCAGGCCCGGAAGAGTAGCCACTGGGGATTCTCGGGGCCGTAGACCTCGCGAGCCACCCAGCAGCCCCCAAAGTTCGGGTTGAACCCGTACGGAAACCGGTTGAACTGCTGGACCGTGCTGGAGCCGAGCAGGGCAAAACCGAACACCCGCTCCCAGGGGGCTGTGAGCTTGCCGACGATGCTGTCGAAGGCGATCCACTGGTCCTGGGCGATGAACACCCGGTCGCCCGGCATCACCTGGTAGTTGGTCGCCGTCGACGCTCCCTTCATGATGGCGTCGATGTCCACCGGCAGGATCTGGTCGCAGCCCACGCCCGACGGGGCGGGGCGGGCGATCCAGATGTCCTTGCTCGAGAGTCGTGACAGCCCGTTGATCTGGGAGATCGCGTCGAGCACCGTCTCGTTGCCGGTCACCGGAAACCGGGCGATGTTGTCGCCGAAGCCGGCTCCCTCGGTGATCACGTAGTAGACCTTCGAGTTGTAGGAGAAGACGTCTACGCTCACCAGCGGTGCGTCGAGATACTGCTCAAGGTGCTGCTCGACGGTCTTCTTGGCCTCGTCCAGCGTCAGCCCGGTGACGTACACGGTGCCGTAGGTGCCGAGGTTGATCGTGCCGTCGGGTGCCACGAGATGCTCGCCGGCGATCTGCTGCTGGCCGGCGGCCTGGGCGAGGGTGAGCGACACCTGGGGCTCGCGCAGCACCCGCTTGAGGTGCCGGAAGACGGAGTCGGTCGCCTCTTCGAGCGACTGGCCGCCGACCATCACCTTGCCGTAGGACGGACCGAGGTCGAGCATGCCGCCCGGCTCGACGACGTAGAGGCCGTTGATGGGCTGTTCGAGGAGTGTGCCCTCGACGATCACCTGCAGGGTGTCGAACGACTGGATCCGGAAGGGGGGCTTGGGGACGACGCGAAGGGCGTCCACCAGCAGGATGTCCGGCGGTTCGATGATATAGGGGGGCAGGGTGACCTTCGCCAGTTCCTTGGCCGGCATGCGGTCGGAGTCGGGCGGGCACTGGGCTTCGAGCATCACCTGGTTCTTGGTGTTGAGCTGCGGCCGCCCAAATGTCTGACAGCCCGTGGCCGTCGCCAGCGAGCCCGCCAGGGCCAGGAGCATCGCCATTCGATGGCGGCCCTTCGTCCGGGGGGTCGCCAGCACATCAGCCGTGGTTTTCGCGTGATCGGGGCTGTTCATGGCCTGCTCCTTGCAACCGATACAGTCGCCGCGATCGGAATCATCGGCAGGATGAGTCCGCAGACTTTGCCCTTCTTTCCGTTCGGGAAAACAGGCGGCCCGGGGAATCAGCACAAGGAAATCAGCACCGCGGGACTTCGCGCTTTCCAGGGCGTAAACTGAGGGGGTGGGAAGGATTTTGAATGGTTTTTGGGCGGCCCGGGTGCCACCCACGAGAACGGAGTCTGCGCGGACTGCCCACAGGTCGGGCAGTCAGAAGCGGGGCGAGCGCGAGTGATGCCGAGGCGAGGTTCCCCGTCATGCCCATTCTGCCCAGACAGCGGGACGTCTACCCAGATGCCTTGCTCGACGCGGGCGCGGCCGATCCGTTCGGTAAGGCGGCTGCTGCCCCGGACTCCCGCTGGGTCGCCTTCTACACGCTGGCCCGCCGCGAGAAGGACCTCATGCGGAGGCTCGCGGCCGCAGCCGTCCCCTTCTACGCGCCGCTGGTTCAGCGCCGGCTGCACACGGCCGGTGGCCGGGTGCGTCACTCCTACGTCCCCCTT
The DNA here is from genome assembly GCA_016872955.1 of Planctomycetota bacterium. Lineage (GTDB taxonomy): Bacteria > Planctomycetota > Planctomycetia > Pirellulales > UBA1268 > QWPN01. The sequence goes on along the minus strand of VGYP01000057.1, from coordinate 8,378 downwards.
TTCCCAGGCTACGTATTCGCGCCGGTCGACGATCAGCAGCGCCGCGATGCGCTCGCCACCAACACTGTGGCCCGCTGGCTTTCGATCCCCGACGAGCGAACGCTTGTGGACGACCTGCGGGCGATCAAGCGGCTCATCGATTCCGAGCGACCGCTTACGCCCGAGGCGCGGCTCGAGCCTGGGCACGTGGTGCGTGTCCGGAGCGGTCCGCTGCGGGGGGTGGAGGGGGTCGTCGTCAAGCGGCGAGGCGAACAACGGCTCGTCGTGGCCGTACGGTTCCTCAACCAGGGTGCGTCGATCGAACTCGAAGACGTGGACGTCGAGCGGCTCTGAGCCCATGTGCAGGAGGCATGCATGAAAATCGCTCTGCCATCCCAACGACCGGGTCTGCGGCGCTTCAGCAGGCGGGCCGCCGTGCTGATGATCGTGCATGCCGCCGTGTTCACGGTGGCCTACTTTATGGCCTTCTATACCCGCAACGATTTCACGGTCCAGCAGGATTGGCTCGCGAACTTTGTCGCCACGGTGGCGGGGGTGGTGCTGCTCAAGCTGACTATCTTTTACGCACTCGGTCTGTGCCACGTCTCCTGGGGCCGCGTTGCTTTCGGCGATCTGACCAATCTGCTCTGGGCTGCGACGCTCTCGATGCTCGTGGTCGCCTCGATCGACGGCCTGTTTCTCTCGACCGGGCAGCTACCCTGGATTCCCCGCGTCCGGCGGAGCGTGATCCTGCTCGATTGGGCCGCGACGATCCTGCTGCTCGGCGGGCTGCGGACGGTCTGGCGGAGTATCCGTGAGGAACTGCGACCGATGTTCTCGTCCGTCCCTGCCCGCACGGCCTTGATCATCGGCGCAGGGCGGGCGGGCGAAATGATCGCCCGCGGGCTGCAGGCCGCCTCGGCCAAGCCGTACTACGTGATGGGCTTCCTCGACGACGATCCGGCCCTCAGGCAGACCCGTGTGGCGGGCTTGGAGGTGCTTGGCTGCCTCGACGACGTGGGATTCCTGGTCCGCAAGCGGAACGTCCAGGAAGTCATCGTGCCGTCTGGCTATCTATCCGGCCGACAGTTCCGAGCGCTGCTGACCGAATGCACCGAGGCGGGGGCGGAGCTCAAGGTACTGCCGGGCATCGACGAGTTGCTCTCCGGTGACAAGGTCCTCTCTCGTGTGCAGTTGCGGGCGGTGGAGATCAAGGACCTGCTCCGCCGAGAGCCGGTGCAACTCGACGACTCGGCGATCCGCAAGCTCGTCACGGGTCGGGTCATCATGGTGACCGGAGCGGGGGGCTCGATCGGTGCCGAGATCTGCCGGCAGGTGATTCGCTATGCCCCGCTGAAACTCCTGCTCGTCGAGCGGTCGGAGAACGCCCTCTTCCTGTTGCAGCAGGAGTTTGCACGTCTGCAGCCGCAGCCGGCCTTCGAGCCGCTGTTGGCCGACGTCACCGACGAGGCGCGGCTCGAGCAGATCATGCAGCTGCACCGACCCGAGGTCATCTTCCATGCCGCGGCTCACAAGCACGTCCCCATGATGGAGTGGAATCCGGCGGAGGCGATCAAGAACAACGTGTTCGGGACGCGGCTCATCGCCCGGCTCGCCGACCAGTATCACGTCTGCGAGTTCGTGGTGATCTCGACCGACAAGGCGGTCAACCCGACGAGCGTGATGGGATTGTCGAAGCTGCTGGCGGAGCGGTTCGTGCAGGGGCTTTCGAGACACTCGGACACCAAGTTCATCGTCGTCCGGTTTGGCAACGTGCTGGCGAGCAACGGCAGCGTCGTGCCGATCTTTCAGGACCAGATTCGTCGTGGGGGGCCGCTCACCGTCACGCATCCGGGCATCGAGCGGTTCTTCATGACGATCCCGGAGGCGTCGCAGTTGGTGCTGCAGGCGGCAGCGATGGGAAGCGGAGGTGAGGTGTTCGTGCTCGACATGGGCGAACGCATCAAGATCGTCGACCTCGCCCGCGACATGGTCGCGCTCTCCGGCCTCGCCGCCGACGACATTGAGATCGTGTTCACGGGTCTGAGGCCCGGCGAGAAGCTCTACGAGGAGTTGTATTTCGACGAGGAGGAGCGGGTCGCCACGGCTCACCAGAAGGTGTTCTGCGCCCGCCATCGTCCCGCCGACCTGGCCGCCGTCGAGGCCGTGCTCGACGACTTGCGCGACGTGCTCCAGGAGTCGCCGGAACGAATCCGGGCCCGGCTGCGACGACTCGTGCCCGAATATTCGGTGGGGCAGGCCGACGAGGAGGCGGAAGCGTCTAACATGAGGCGGTTGTACGCGAAGTGAAGAAACGACTGGGGAGCGAGCGACCATGCAGGGCGAAGGATCACCGTTGATCCCGGAATACCACGACTCGGGCGACCCTTCGCTGCTCGGGATTCGCGTGCCGTTCGTGCGGCCGGTCCTGCCCAAGGCCGACGTCATCGCCCGGCTGGCGGCCGAGATCATCGGCAGCGCCCGGCTCACCAAGGGGCCGTACTGCGATCGCCTCGAGACTGCGATCGCCGAGCGGCTCGGCGTGCGACATGCCGTGGCCGTCAGCAGTTGTACGGTCGGGCTGATGCTCGTCTACAGGGCGCTCGATCTCTCCGCTGGCAGTTGCCGGAGCCGGCGGACACCAGGGGATTCTTGCGGCGTGGCGTCCCTGGATTCGCTGTCCCGCTTCGGCGTGGCCAAGACGTCGAATCGTAGCGAGCCGCTCGGCGAAGTGATCATCCCGAGCTTCACGTTCCTCGCGGCCCCCGCCGCGATCGTCTGGAACAATCTTCGTCCGGTGTTCGTCGATGTCGACGTCCAGACCACTAACGTCTCTGCCCAGCACGTGCGGGCGGCCATCACGCCCCGCACCGTGGCCATCGCGGCCAGCCACAACTTCGGCAATCCTTGCGATATCGCGGCCCTCAGGGGGGTGGCGACCGAATACAACCTGCCGCTGATCGTGGATGCGGCGCACGGGTTCGGGGCCAGCATGCATGGCCGGCCGGTAGGGGGTGGCGGCACGGTCGAGGTGTTCAGCCTGTCGCCGACGAAGTTGCTCGTCGCCGGCGAGGGAGGTATCGTCTCGACCAACTGCGACTGTGTCGCGCATTTCGTGCGACTGGGACGCGAATACGGCAACGACGGGTCGTACGACGCCTTGTTTCCGGGTGTCAACGGCCGGATGCCCGAGTTGAGCGCGGCGGTGGCGTTGGAAGGCCTGCGGCAACTCGACGAAGTGGCATTGCGACGCGACCAGATCGCCGGCGCCTACCGCCAGGAACTTCGCGATCTGCCGGGTATCGGTTTCGTCGAGACCCTCCCCGGCGCCGTCTCGAGCCACAAGGATTTTTCGATCACGGTCGATCCCACGCGGTTTGGCATGACGCGGGACGGTCTGCGGCGGGTGCTGGCCGCCCATGGCGTCGAGACCAGGGCCTACTATGATCCGCCCTGCCATCGGCAGACGGCCTTCGAGCACTTTTACGACCGCTCGCGACCGCTGCCGGGCACCGAAATGCTGGCGGCTCGCAGCCTCGCCCTGCCGATCGGTGCCCACGTGGACGCGGCGGTGGTCCGTGACGTCTGCGACATCATCGCCAACGCGAAACAGACGGCGTAGTGACGGCAAGCCAACTCGTGGCGGGGGCTTCGATCGAGTGGGCCGCATGGGCAGGCTGGTGCCTGACGGCCGCCTGCGTGTCGTCCGCGATCACGTTTGTCGTCTCCACCGTGGCGGATTCGCTCAGCCTGCTCGACCGGCCGAATGAACGCAGTAGCCACGTTCGACCGACGCCTCGCGGAGGCGGGATCGGGATCGTCGCCGTGGGGGGCCTCGCGGTGTTGGTCTTGTGGCTCGTCGGCATCGGCGGCCCGCCAGGCAAAGCATGGCTGTTCGGGGCGGCGCTCGGGATCGCCGCGGTCAGCGGGCTCGACGACGTGACGACGGTCTCGCATCACCTGCGGTTGGCGGTGCACGTTGCCGCCGCCGCCGTGGCCGCGATCGCGATGGGCCCATTTCGGACGGTCGACCTGGGTGACTTCGGCATGGTGAACCTCGGCCTTGCTGCCTGGCCGCTGTCGATCGTCTGGATCGTCGGCATGACCAATGCGTTCAACTTCATGGACGGAATCGACGGGATCGCAGGCCTGACCGCCGTCGTGGCGATGGGCGTGGTGGCGTGTGGATTCGCGCTGGCTGGTGAGCCGTACGCCGCGGCCTTGGCGGCATCGCTGTCAGCCGCCGCCTGCGGTTTTCTCGTCTGGAACTGGCACCCTGCCCGCATCTTCATGGGCGACGTCGGCAGCGCCTTCCTGGGCTTCCTGATCGCGGCCCTGCCGCTGCTGGGTAGCGGCCCGACCCGTGCCTGGCTGCTGCCCGCCGTCGTGCTCGTGATGTGGCCGTTCCTCTTCGACACCCTGTTCACGCTCCTCCGGCGTCTCGGAAAGGGGGAGAACGTCTTCGAGGCTCACCGCAGCCATCTCTACCAGCGACTGGTGATCGCCGGCTGGTCGCATCGCACGGTGGCGCTGCTCTATGGAGGGATGGGGTGTCTGGCGGGGACGGCGGCGTTGGCGGCGAGGGTACTGCCGACCAGTAGCCGCCCGCTCGAACTGTCGGCGATGGCATGTGTCATCGTGGGGGCGGCGGCCCTGTTGCTGCTCGTGCAGGGTTCGGAAGCCAGGCTCGGATGTCATACGGCGTCATGACGATGTCTGGGCAGCAAGAGGACCTCGGGCCCGGGAGCGTCTATGCCCGTGCGGGGAAGCGATGGCTCGACCTCGCGCTCTCGGCCCTGCTCGTCGTTCTGCTCGCTCCCGTGATGGCCGTGGCCTGGATCGCGGTGAGGGCCGTGCTGGGGCGGCCCGTGCTGTTCTGCGACGAACGGGCCGGCCTCCATGGCCGGCCCATCCGTATCGCCAAGTTTCGGTCCATGTCGACCGCGACCGATGCGGCGGGGCGGCTGCTCCCGGACGACGGGCGGCTCGGATGGTTCGGCCGATTGCTGCGGCGGACGAGCCTCGACGAACTTCCGCAGTTGTTCAGTGTGTTGGCCGGCGACATGAGCCTCGTCGGTCCCAGGCCCCTACCGCTTCGCTACACGGATCGCTACGACCTGCGGCAGGCCACGCGGCTGCAGGTCAGACCCGGGCTGACGGGCTGGGCCCAGATCCACGGTCGCAACGCGGTGGCCTGGCCGGAACGACTCGAATACGATGCCAGGTACGTCGAACGGCTCGATCGCCCGGGGGCGGCCGCGGCCGACGTGTGGATCATTGCGGTGACGGTCGTCCAGATCGTGTGGCAGGCGGTCTCGGGCCACGGCGTCGCGGCACCGGGCACGGCGACGATGCAGGAGTTCTGCCCATGAGGCCGGACGTCCCCAATGCGATCGTGACGGCGATTGCCACCGTGCTGCGCGATACCGGCCGCGACACGCGGCCCATCGAGTCGGGCATGCTCCTGGCGGGCGACCTCGGTCTCGACTCGCTCGATTTGGCGCAGACGATCGTGCTGCTGGAGCGGTCGCTCGGGTGCGATCCGTTTCGTTCGGCTTCCACCAGCCGCAGCGTCCGCACGGTCGCCGACCTGATCGCGATCTACGATTCGGCGGTGGCCCCGGGGGCGTCCTAGAACCATGTCAACCGCACCCATGACCCCCGCCCTGCTCGACGCCCCGGCCGAAGACCGTCTGGCGGCCGCCATCGGTGAGATGGCCCGTCGTTCCTCGTCGGCCGTCGCGATCGTCGCCCAGGCGGGGAGCGCGGCTCGCTGCACAATCGACTACGGGTGGCTTTCTCGGGCGATCGTATCGCTCGAGGCCGGCATCGATGCCGGCCGGCCGGTGGGCATCGTGGCACGGGCGGCGCGGGTCGAGACCCTGGTGGTGATCGCGGCCGCCTGTGGCCGCCAGCATGTGCCGGTGGCGTTTCTCGCCGAAGATTCCCGGGACCTCGTCGGCCAACTTCGAGACTGGGTGGAGGTTGACGATTCGCTCTCCCTTCCGGCGGCTGCAGCGGGGGAGCGTGGCCGCCGGGAGTTCGAGACGGTGCCACCGCAGGTGATCGTGGCCACGTCGGGGACGAGTGGTCCGCCCAAGCTCGTCGACCACTCCTGGGATTCGCTGCTCGCCGCGGCCCGCCTCGCGGAGCACTGGCATGGCCTCGGCTGGTTGCTCGCCTACGACGCCACCCGCTGGGCCGGTATCCAGGTGTGGGTGCAGGCCCTGCTGACGGGTGGAAGGCTGGTGGTGCCCGCGTCACGGGATCCCGACGTTGTAGCCCGTGCCCTGGTGGAGGAGTCGGTCGCGATCCTGCCAGCCACGCCCACACTGCTGCGCCGGCTGCTGACCTCAGCAGATCGCGGCCTGCTATGCCGGTCCGGCCTCGACCGAATCACGCTCGGTGGCGAGGCTGCCGACGCCGCGCTACTGGAGGAGGCCCAGGCCACCTTTCCGCAGGCCAAGATCACGCAGGTCTACGCGACCACGGAACTCGGTGAGGTCTATCGTGTGGCCGATGGGCGGGCCGGTTTTCCGGCCGCCTGGCTTGGCAAGGCCTTGCCGGGGTGCGTGCGGCTCGCGGTCCGCCGAGACGGCGAGTTGCTGGTGCGACTGTCCCGTGACACGGCCGAAGTTGGCACGGGCGATCTCGTGCAGCGGCGGGCTGACCGCTACGAGTTCACCGGCCGCCGGAGCGACGTGATCGTGGTCGGGGGTGCGAAGGTGTATCCCAAGCGGGTGGAGGAAATCGTGCGAGGCGTGCCGGGCGTGGCCGAGTGCCGCATCTACGGTCTGCCGAGTCCCGTGACGGGCGAGCTGGTGGCCGGGGAGATCGCGCTGGCCGACCCGCTGCCGGAGAACGCGACGCCGGAGAGCGTGCGGGCCGCCGTGCTTGCCGTCTGTCGCGAGCATCTTGAGCCGCACTCGGTCCCGCGGATTCTCGACATCGTCAAGCAGATCGCCACTACGCCGGCCGGCAAGACCCCGCGCAAGCCGCATTCCTGAATCTCGTGTCTGCCTCGCCCGTCACCGTGATCTCCGGCGGCTCTCGTGGACTCGGGTTCGCGCTCGTGCAGCACCTGCTCGCCCGCGGCGACAACGTGGCCACCTTCTCCCGCTCCGGCTCCGCGGTGCTCGACTCGCTGGCCGCCGCACACGCTGGCCGCCTGCTCGCGGAGAAGTTCGACGTCACCGACTCTCGGGCGATCGGCGGCTTCCTCGGCCGGATTGCCGACCGGTTCGGCCGGATCGACCACTGCGTGGCCAATGCGGCGGTCGCCCACGAGGGCGTGCTTGCCACCACCCGAGATGACGAGATCGACTCGATGCTCGCGGTCAACGTCCGCGGTGCGATCATCTTCGTTCGCGAGTGTGTGCGCCAGATGCTGGCGGCGCCAGCCGGCTCCGATCGCTCGGTCACGGTCGTCTCGTCGGTCGTGGCCGAGAACGGCTCACCGGGGCTTTCCGTCTACGCGGCCACGAAGGCAGCGCTGGAGGGGTTCGCCCGCAGCCTGGCCCGCGAGCTCGGGCCGCGTGGGATTCGAGTCAACGCAATCGCCCCGGGCTTCCTGGAGACGGATCTCTCGAGCACGCTCCCGGCGGAGCAGAGAGCCAGGATCGCCCGCCGCACGGCCCTGGGCCGACTGGGCCAGCCGGAAGACATCGTTGGGGCGGTGGATTTCCTGACGGGCAAGGCCGGCGGTTTCAGCACCGGCCAGGTGCTCAAGGTGGACGGTGGTGGCTAAGCCCCGGCTGGCCCGACATCAGAGAATCGTAAGGAATCGTGGTACCCTCAATCGAAGTCGCGGCAGGGCGGCTTAGCCCGGTCACCCACGGGAGCGGAGTGCGTTTGAACCACCCGGCCCTATCGAATGACTCGTCGCCAGATGACTGCGACCGGATCGTGATCGTGGGCGCGGGGGGCTTCGGTCGCGAGGTCTTGCAGTGGGCCCGTCACGCTTGGCCTGCCGCCAGCCACAAGATCGCGGGCTTCGTCTCAGCCGACCCCGCCAAGCTCGAGGGTCATGCCGCCACCCTGCCGATCCTCGGCTCCCCTGACGACTTCGAGATCCGGGCTACCGACGGCCTCGTGCTGGCGATCGGGATTCCACAGGCGCGGCGGCAGGTAGCCGAGTGGCTTGAGGCCCGCGGATCGCGGTTTTTGACGCTCGTCCATCCCACGGCGATCGTGGCCGACACGGCAGTGATCGGTCCGGGCTCGGTGATCTGCCCATCTGCTATTCTCAGCGACGGCAGCGTGATCGGGAAACTGGTGTTGGTGAACTATTTCGCCTCTGTCGCCCACGACTCCGAGATCGAGGACTTCACGGTGTTGTCTCCCTATGCTGCGGTCGCGGGCAACTCCCGCGTGCGTCGCGGGGCATTTCTTGGAATGCA
>VGYP01000056.1 GCA_016872955.1 Planctomycetota bacterium | reverse complement strand
CTCGGCCAGTTCATTCCCCAGCGGCGACCCTGCGAGGATCTCGTGGCCGGCCAGGTGGGCTATCTCGTCTGCAACATCAAGGACGTCAAGGACGTCCACGTCGGCGACACCGTCACCATTCCCGGTGACGAGGCGGCGGCGCTGCCGGGCTACAAGCCGCCACAGCGGATGGTCTACTGCGGCCTCTACCCGAGCGACGGGGAGAACTTCGAGGAGCTCCGCGATGCCCTCGAGAAGCTCGCCATCAACGATCCGTCGTTCGAGTACGCCCCGGAGAGCAGCGAGGCGCTGGGGTTCGGCTTCCGGTGCGGGTTCCTCGGCCTGCTGCACATGGAGATCATCCAGCAGCGACTCGAGCAGGAGGCCGATCTCGACCTCGTGCAGACGGCCCCCAACGTCACCTACCAGATCCTCAAGGTGGACGGCGAGACGATCGAGATCACCAATCCGCAGGACGTGCCAGAATCGGGGCAGATCGAGGAGTTTCGCCAGCCGATCGTGCGGACCAACTTCCTCGTGCCGGTCGAGTCGATCGGGCCGGTGATGCAGCTCTGCACCGACCGGCGGGGCAGCTACCTGAAGACCGAGTACCTCTCGCCCACACGGGCGATGCTGACCTTCGACCTGCCGCTGGCCGAGGTGATCTACGACCTGCACGACAAGCTCAAGAGCGTCACCCGTGGCTACGGCACGATGGACTACGAGCTGATCGGCTATTTTCCGGCCGATCTCGTCCGCCTCGACATCCTCGTGGGCGGCAAGAAGGTCGACGCCCTGTCGATCATCTGCGACCGGCGCGACGCGGACCGGCGCGGACGGGCGATCGTCAAGAAGCTTCGCGGCGAGATCGACCGCCACATGTTCGAGATCGCGCTGCAGGCGGCGATCGGCACGAAGGTGATCGCCCGCGAGACGATCTCGGCAATGCGGAAGAACGTGACCGCCAAGTGCTACGGCGGCGACATCTCGCGCAAGAAGAAGCTCTGGGCCAAGCAGAAGGAAGGCAAGAAGCGGATGAAGAGTGTCGGCAGCGTCGACATTCCGCAGAAGGCCTTCATGGCGGTACTCGACACCGGTGCCGACCGCCAGTGAGACGGCGGCGTCAGCCGACGGCCCGCACGTGCCAGCCGGCCCGTCGTGCGGCCGACACGTCCAGCAGCGGATCGTCGCCCACCAGCAGGAGCCGATCGGGAGACAGGCCGAGCCGCTCCTCGACGATCCGAAAGAACTGGGGAGCCGGTTTTCGCCAGCCGATCTCGGACGACGCGAAGACGTGGTCGGCGAGGGTGAGTGGTTCGAGTTGACCGGCCAGGCCGAGCAACCTTTCGTCGAAGTTGCTCGCCAGCGCTACCGGCAGGCCGGCCGCGCGGGCGGCCAGCAGCAGGTCGCGGCCCGCCGATAGGGTCCGCCAGGCGTCCGGCCGCCCGAAGTGCGACCACAGGTCCGTGAAGATCGCCTCGGCCGCCGTGGTTCCCGGAAACACGTCGGCCACGATCCGGCGCCACCGCTCGGTCTCCCGCGAACGGCTCGTGGCGTGGGCCGGTCGGGAGGCCGCGTCGATCTCCTCCTGCCGCTTCCAGGCGGCCCGGAAGCGGTCCCGGATCACGGCGGGGCCGAGATTCACGCCGTGCTGCAGGGCCGTCCGGTGGTAGACGACAGCCACGTCCGGGGCGGGCTCGACGAGCGTGTGGACCACGTCGAACACGACCGCGCGGACGCCCGGCGGTGGAAAGACGGTGGCCTGCGGCGGTTCCACGAGGCGGACCATACCGTGATCCTAGTCGGCCGCAGCCTGCCGGGGATGCCGCGGCCGGGCCGTCCCCGGCATGGTTACCGCCGCGGGATGAGTCCCAGATCCAGCCCGAACACGAACATCATCAGCGTCAGGATCAGCGCCAGCCCCAGGTAGGAGAGGATGCCAACCACCTGTCCACCCGGCGGTTTGCCGCGCACCAACTCGTAAAGTAGGAACACCATGTGGCCGCCGTCGAGGACCGGGATCGGCAGGAAGTTGACCACCGCCAGGTTGGCCGACAGCATCGTCAGGAACAACAGCAGCCGGCCGAAGCCCTCCTCGGCCGACTTGCCGGCCTGTTTGGCGATCTCGATCGGCCCGCCAAGCAGCCGGGGGCTGATCTTGCTGCTCGTGAGCTTGCCCAGGAAGCTGTAGACGAGCGAGAGGTCTTCCCACGCCTTGCGTCCGCCGCGGCGGAAAGCCTCCCCGAGTGACCCCGCCCGCACCACCCGGTAGACGGGCTCGAAGACGAGGCCCCGTTCGCTGACGAAGAGGTCTTCGGCCTCGGTGGGTTCGAGGTCGACGTCGCGGTGCTTGCCAGCGGCCGATTCGACGTCGAGCCGCAGCCGAGTGCCGACCGGCAGCTGCTGCACGATCGAGACGACGGCCGGCCAGTTGGGTTCCTCCGTCGTCAGCGGCACGCCCTCGTTGGGCTGCGGCTGTCCGGGCACCAGGAAGGTCGCCCGCACGATCCGCTCACCCGGCACGATCCCGGCCAAGGCCGCCGGGCTGCCGGCGGCGACGTCTGCCACCAGCGACGACACCTCCAGGGCGATGCCCAGCGACGACACCGACACGGGACAGCCGCGGCCGGTCGTCTCGTCGTCGCGCCAGGTGACCGCGCGGGGTTCCACCGTCAGCTCTCGTTCCTGGCCGCCACGCGATACCGTGATCGGAATCCGTCGGTCGAACAGCGGGGCGAGCCGGTCGTTGAGGGTCAGCGCGTTGCCGACGGGTTCGCCGTTGATGCGGCTGACAAGGTCGCCGCGCTCGATGCCCGCGGCGGCCGCCGGTGAGTCGGCCTGCACGGCCTTCACTGGGCCAACGGCCATGGTCAATCCCGTGACCCGCCGCCGCTGGGGAGGCAGAGCGATCTCGACCCGCTCACGGCCGTCGGCGCCGCGGCGATCGACGCCGATCGTGATCGTGGCGGCGGGCTTCCTCGTGAGCACGGCCAGAAGGTTGGCGTAGGTTTCGACGGGCTCGCCATCGGCGGTGAGGATCGCGTCACCCGGTTCGAAGGCCGGCTCCGCCCTGGCGGCGGCCCCCGGCAGGCCCTTGCCGAAGTCGGCTGGGAGCGTGAGCGAGAAGGGGCTCGTGACGCCGATCGTCGGCGTTCCCAGATCCAGGTCGGGTTTGAGCAGGACCGTGCGGGTGGTGTCGTCGGCCGGCCGCCAGATCACGAACTCGATCCCCCGCTCGATGTCCCCCACCGTCACCCGATGGCGGAGATCGTTGAAGATCGGGTTGTGGCGGCCGCCGATCGCGATGATCTCGTCGCCGGTGCGGAGCCCGGCCCGCCAGGCGGCCCCGCCCGTGCGGACGCTCGAGATGGCGCAGGTCATCTCCCGGACGCCCAGTCCATAGGCGAGCGTGGCCATGAGCACCGCGAAGATCACGTTCATGATCACGCCGGCCGAGATGATCGCCATCCGCTCGGGGACGCTCTGGGCCTGGTAGCTCCGCGGATCCCAGGCGGCGTGAAGCGCATCGACCGGTTCGGACGGCTGGTCGCCCGATGTCGGCGTCCGCTCTCTGCCCCCGGCGGTACGGGCCCGCTGGGCCTCGTTCGCCGCTGCCGCGGGATTGTCGTGCTGGCCGAGCATCTTGACGTACCCGCCCAGCGGCAGCACACCGATGCCGTATTCGGTCTCGCCCCAGGTGAAGCTCAGGAGCTTGAGGCCACCGACGTCGAAGCCGAGGAAGAACTTCTCGCACTTCACACCGCAGGCCTTGGCGACGAGGAAGTGGCCGAGTTCGTGGACGAAGATCACGAAGCCGAGGCCGGCCGCGACCTGCAGGATAACCCACCAACTCGACGGCTGGAGGACCCACTCCGCCCAGGTGGCCGCCGCCACGACGACGGTTCCACTTACACACATGCCCACTTGCCGACCTCCTGTCTGGCCCAGGCGTCGAGTCGACGGATGTCGTCGAGCGTGGGATGCTCCTGGAAGGGATGCTCGGCGAGCGCGCGGCGGCAGACCTCGGCGATGTCGGTGAACCGCAGCGCACCGTCGAGAAATCCCCGCACGGCCTCCTCGTTGGCCGCGTTGAGCACGGCACCGGCGGTGCCGCCGCGGGCGGCCGCCTCCTGCCCGAGCCTCACGGCCGGGAACCGTGCCAGGTCGGGCGGCTCGAAGTCGAGACTCATCGCGGCGTTGAAATCGAGCCGGCGGGCGGGGCCGGCGACGCGCACGGGATGAAACAAGGCGTAGTGGATCGGCAGCCGCATGTCGGGCGGGCTGAGCTGGGCGATGATGGCCCCGTCGACGAACTCGACGAGTGAGTGCACGATCGACTGCGGGTGCACCACGACGGCTAGTTTCGACGCTGGCAGGCCGAACAGCCAGCGGGCCTCGACCAGCTCCAGGGCCTTGTTCATCATTGTGGCCGAGTCGATCGTGATCTTCGGCCCCATCGACCAGGTCGGATGCCGCAGCGCCTCCGCGGGCGTGACGTCGGCGAGTGATTCCCGGGGTCTTGTCCGAAATGGGCCGCCGCTGGCCGTCAGCACGATCCGCCGCACTTCTCCCGGGCGGCCGCATGCCAGGGCCTGGTGAATGGCGGAGTGTTCGCTGTCGACCGGGATGATCCGGGCTCCCGTCTCGCCGGCCCGCCGAATGACCAGCGGTCCGGCCATCACGAGCGTCTCCTTGTTGGCCAGGGCGATGGTCTTGCCGGCCTCGACCGCGGCCCAGGTGCTCCGCAGGCCGGCCGCGCCCACGATCGCCGAGACGACGCGATCGATGGCGGGGTCTGCCATGAGGTCGTCAAGCGCGTCGGGGCCGACCGCGAGGCTCGTGCCGGACGGCAGTGCCGCGGCACCGATGCCGGCGGCCGCCGTGGGGTCGGTGATCGCCACCCAGCGCGGACGGAACCGGGCCGCCTGGTCGAGCAGGTGGCTCACGTTGGTGTGGGCGGCCAAGACGTGGGCCGAGAGGCGGCCCTCGGCGGCGGCGATCACGTCGAGCGTGCTGCGGCCGATGCTGCCCGTCGAACCCAGCACGGCCACCCGCAGGCCGTTGTCGCCTCCACCCGGCCAGGGTAGGGCGGTACCGTTCGCGGATTCACGAGGCGTGGAGGGCATGAGGGGGGGACGCGGGAATCGCGCAAGGATTTCCCAGTCTAGAAGCCTTCGCGGGAACTTCCAACGGTCGGTTGGGGTCGCGGGCGGGGCCGGGTTTCCCCCCGCCGGCGGGCCGGATCGTTTGTCGCGCGGTCACAGCGGACATAGCATTCATCGGCCGTTCCCGGTCGGGACATGGCGGTCGTCCGGGAGTCCTCTATGGGCACGAAGCGAGATAACTCCCGGCGTTCGGCCGACAGGAAGCCGGCACTCGGGGGCAACCTCATCTGGTCTCTGCTCGCCGCTGGCGTGGCCAGCCTGTTCGCGATCAGCCTGATCGGATCGCCGACGGACCTCACCTTCTCGTACAGCGACCTGCAGCGGCTCGTGCGGGCCGCCACCGCGGTCGGCAACGAGCGGCAGGTGACCATCTCCGCGGGCGACGGGCCCGGCCGGTCGGCCGTCTACGGGGATCTTCGTGACGTCCAGATCGGCGCCTACGAGGTGTCCGGACTGGTGCGGGAATATCCGGGCCGGTCACCGACCAAAGAAGCCGACGAACTAGCCGGTGGAGCTGCCCCTGCCGACACGGTCGGCACGCCTGCCGGCATCGTCCGCCGCTTCACCACGTCCAAACTCCCCAGCGAGACCTCTGAAGGGGAGCTCAAGCGGCTCCTCGAAGAGCATGCCGTGCCGTTCCGGTACGAGGATCCTCCCAGCCCGTGGCGGAGCTGGGTGCCGATGCTGTTGGTGACCGGGTTGTTCGCGCTCTTGTTCTTCCTGATGATCCGGCGGCTGGGTGGGGCGGGCAGCCCGATGGCCTTCGGTCGTTCACGGGGCAAGATGTACGCCCAGGAGGATCTCGGCATCACGTTCGACGACGTGGCCGGGATCGACGAGGCGGTCGAGGAACTGCGGGAGGTCGTGGAGTTCCTCAGGAGTCCCGAGAAGTACCAGCTGCTCGGTGGGCATATTCCCAAAGGGATATTGCTCGTCGGCCCCCCCGGCACGGGCAAGACCCTGCTCGCCAAGGCGATCGCCGGTGAGGCGGGCGTGCCCTTCTTCGGCCTCTCGGGCAGCGATTTCGTGGAGATGTTCGTGGGCGTCGGTGCGGCACGGGTTCGCGACATGTTCCAGCAGGCGGCCGCCAAGGCTCCCTGCATCATCTTCATCGACGAACTCGACGCGCTGGGGAAGACCCGCGGCACGAGCGTGGTCGGCGGGCATGACGAGCGGGAGCAGACGCTCAATGCCCTACTGGTGGAAATGGACGGCTTCGGCAGTAACTCCGGCGTGATCGTGCTGGCGGCCACCAATCGGCCCGAGACGCTCGACCCGGCACTCCTGCGCCCTGGCCGCTTCGACCGGCACGTGCTCGTGGACCGCCCCGACGTCCGCGGTCGCGAGGCCATCCTGCGGGTGCACGTCGCCAACGTGAAGCTCGACCCGGCCGTGGATCTCGGCCAGATCGCCCGCATCACGTCGGGTTTCGTGGGAGCGGATCTCGCCAACCTCGTCAACGAGGCGGCGCTCCTGGCGGCCCGCAACGACAAGCAATCGGTCGGCATGGACGAGTTCAACGAGGGTGTCGAGCGCGTGACGGCGGGGCTCGAGAAGAAGAAGCGGGTGATCCACGAGGATGAAAAGAAGCGGGTCGCCTACCACGAAGCGGCCCACGCGTTGGTCGCCTACTCGCTGCCCAACACCGACCCCGTCCACAAGGTCTCGATCATCCCGCGCGGCCTAGCGGCCCTCGGGTACACCATGCAGCGGCCGGAGGACGACCGCTACCTCCTGACGCAGAGCGAGCTCGAGAGCCGGATTCAGGTGCTCCTGGCAGGCACGATCGCGGAGGAGATGGTCTATGACGACGTTTCGACGGGCGCGCAGAACGATCTCGAGCGGGCCAGTGAGATCGCCCGGGCGATGGTGATGGACTACGGCATGAGCCGGCTGGGCCGGGTGACCTACGGCGAGAGCCCACGCTCGCCTTTCCTGGCAGCGGCCGGGGCCGACCTGCCCGCCGCCCGCACGCACAGCGAGCAGACCGCCCGCGAGATCGACGAGGAGGTACGGCGGATCATCGATGCCGCGATGGAGGCCGCGCGGCGGATCTTGGAGGGGAGAAGCGGGGCGCTCGAGGCGGTGACCGCGCGGCTGATGGAGGCGGAGGTCATCAACGGCGAGGAACTGCGGACGATCGTCGAGGCCTCCACCGGGACGCCGCTACTGGTGCCGGGCACCATCGCCGGCCGTCGGCCCATCCGGCCCGCTGTCGGCGACCTGCCGGAAGCCGCGGCGGGTGGAGCCGAGGCCTGAGCCGGCCGGCACGACCGTCACGGTCGGCAGTCTCGGCGGCGCGGGTGCAGGTTTTCCCGCCGCGTGTCGATGCCTCCTGCGACGGAGTGGCCGACCGGCCGAGGTTCCGTTCGCGACCTGGTCCTCCATGGGCCGCCGGCGGAAACCGGCGGACGAGCGATGTGGAAGAGTCTGTTCCTGGCGTCCGCCATCTTCGCCTGCATCGTGGGAGGCGAACTGCTGCTGATCGACTCGGCCGTCCTGCTGCCGCTCCATGGCGGAGGCGAAGCCAAGGCGTTTCAGGCTCCCGACTGGTTGCCGTGGACGCTCCTGTCGGTGGGGGCCGCCACGATCCTGCATTTCTGCCAGTTGCCGCGCCTGGGGGCCTCTTCGTACCGCCCGCAGCCGCGGTGAGCCGAGCCGACCGGGACGGGTTAGCCCGGCGGCGGGGTCGCGGTTCTCCCGGCGGCAGGGGTCGTGTCGCATCGTCTCCGTCTCCCGCAGGTCTGTCGCCGTGGGATCCTCCGTCGTGACCACGCAGCCGTCGGGCACGATCACCGTCCTGTACGACGGCCAGTGCCGCTTCTGCCGGGGGCAGATCGCGATGCTCCGCCGCTGCGACCTGGCCGGGCGCTTGCGATGCGTGTCACTGCACGACCCGCTCGTCGCCGACGAGTTTCCGCAACTCTCGGCCGAGGCGCTGGGGCGGGAGATGCACGTGGTCGACGCGTCGGGTCAGGTGCGCGTCGGTGCCGAGGCCGTCCGGTTGCTGTCACGCCGGCTGCCGCTCCTGTGGCCGCTGGCACTGCCCCTGCACGTGCCCGGCAGCCTGCCGCTATGGCGTTGGCTCTACAGCCTCGTGGCCCGCAACCGGTATCGCCTGGCCGGCCGGTGCGATGACGGCAGCTGCCATCGTCACTGAACGAGACGCCGCAAGGCGGTCACTCGGCACCCGACTCGTCAGCGCCCGCCTTATCGTCGAGTTCCTTGAGCAGGCGGGTCATGGTGTTGGCGTGCACGCCCAGCAACTTGGCGGCATTCGCCTTGTGGCCACGAGTCGTCTCGAGGGCCTCGCGGATCGCCCGCTCCCGCAGCTTCGCGAGATCGAGGAACGGCAGCCGACCTGCGCCGGCCGGCCGGGCCGCCGCCGACCGCACGGGCAGCCGTGGCTCCTCCTGCATGACATAGCCCTGTTCGATGCAGTGCTCGAGCTGACGGACGTTACCGGGCCAGTCGAAGCCGCAAAACTCGACGAGTTGGGCGTCGGTCGGCTGCCAGGACGGCAGGTGGTAGCGGTCGGCGAATTTCTGCGAGAAGAACTCGATGAAGGCGGGGATGTCTTCCGGCCGTTCGCGGAGCGGCGGCACCCGCAGTTCGATCATGTTGAGCCGGTAGTAGAGATCCTCGCGGAACGTTCCCTTCTCCACTTCCTGCTCGAGGTCGCGGTTGGTCGCCGCCACGACCTGGACGTCGATCGGCACGGGCTCCGACGCGCCCACCGGGATCACCTCCCGCTGCTGGAGCACGCGGAGCAGTTTGGGCTGCAACTCGGGAGGCATCTCGCCGATCTCGTCGAGGAAGACGATGCCTCCTTCGGCGGCCCGGAAGATGCCGAGCGACCGGCCGGTAGCGCCCGTGAATGCGCCCTTCTCGTGGCCGAAGAGTTGGCTCTCTGCCAGGGTCGGCGTGAGCGCTGCGCAGTTGACGGGCACGAACGACTTGTTGCGACGCGGCCCGCTGCGGTGCAGGAGCCGCGCCCAGAGTTCCTTGCCGGTGCCGGTCTCGCCGCAGACGAGCACGGTGCATTCCACCGCAGCGGCCCGCTGGATCGACCTCGCGATCCGTCGCATGCGCGGGTTGGATCCGAGCACCCAGTTCGTGCCGAGCAGGGGCTCGGCCACGCAGGTGGACGTCGCCACGTCCTCAACGATGGCGGGATCGAGCGACCCGCCGCGCGGATTGCGGCAGGCGGCATCAGCCGCACGAAAACTCGTCGGCCGGATCGACATGCAGCACGTCCTTTTGACAGGTGCGGGAGACTTACCGGAGCGAAGGATACCCTTCCGATGCCCTGACCCTTCTTTTACTAGTATCTCGCCTCGCCGTCCCGAATGCAACACTTGGGTTCTGGCCCCCGGACGGATTTTGGGGAGGCATAAAAACCGATTTTTCCGGGCCAAAACATGGGCTGGGCCGCGGCCGGTCAGGGGGCGTCCCCCGGCCCAGTCCCGAAGAAGAGCAGGTGCTGCCAGGGGAGCCTGTCGAACTCCCGTTCCAGCCGGAAGCCGGCGGGCTCGAGTTCGGCCCTCACCTGTGCCTTGGTCATCTTGTGGAGCGGCTTGATCGGCACGGCGGCATCCTCGCCGCGAAACTCCGCCAGCACCAGCCTCCCTGCGGGGGCGAGGCTTTCGCGGATCCGGTCCAGCATCGGGCCGGGATGCGAGAACTCGTGGTACACGTCGACACAGATCACGAGATCGACCTGTCGGTCGGGCAGCCGCGGATTCACGACCGTGCCTAGGATCGGCCGGACGTGCGTGAGCCCCTCGGCGGCGGCCCGTTCGGCGAGCATCCGTAGCATCTCGGGCTGGATGTCGACCGCGTAGACAACGCCGGTGGGGCCGACGAGCCGGGCGATCTCCAGCGTGTAGAAACCGTTGCCGCAGCCGAGGTCGCAGACCTTCTGGCCTTTGCGGATGGCCAGCGCCTCCAGCAGCATCCGGCAGTCCTCCTCGCGTTGCCGGCTCTCGCGGACAAGCCAGGGGGCGCCGGTGTAGTGCATCGTCTGGGCGATTTCGCGGCCCATGTGGTGCGTGGCCGCCGGCGGAATCTCGACCGAGCGGTCGATGGCGGTGTCGATGACCAGCGCCTCGGGGGCGACGCGGCGAGCGACGGCGGGTTCGGCCAACGCCGCCTCCTGGGCGATCGTCGGCAGGGACCGGACCGCCGGGCAGGCGGCCAGCAGCGACACGACGAGTCTGGGCAGGAGCCGCATGACCCGCAGTATAGGGCCGGTCAGGCGGCCTTGCCGCGGCCGTCAAGCGAGGCCTGCTGGCCGTCACCACAGAGGCTGACGATCGTGATGCCGTGCCGGGCCGCGAAGCCAGCCAGGCCGGCGCGGTCGACGAGGATCGTGCGGCCGGCCTCCACGGCCAGCACCGCCGCGTGTGCGGCCGCGAGCGACTCCAGCGTGCCGATTCCGATCGTCGGCATGTCGAACCGGAAGTCCTGCTGCGGCTTGGCGACCTTGACCACCGTCATGCCGCCGGCGGAACAGAGCCGACCGGCCCGGCGGATGCACTCATCGGTGCCCTCGATCGCCTCCAGCGACAGTGGAGCGCGATCCTTGACGACGACCGTCTGACCGATGTCGAGCCGGCCTAGCTCCTTGGCCAGCCGCCAGCCGAAGGCCACGTCGGCCCGCTGCCGGTCGGAGAGCGGTCGGCCGGCGAGCAGTCCCTCCTCGGCCATCAACTCCGGCGCAAAATCGGTCGCCGGACAGATCGCCACGCCGCGGGCGTCGAAGGCGGTCGCGATCGCGGCCAACAGCGAGTCGTCGCGGTTGTCGCGGCGGCGACTGACGAAGTGCGGCCAGAAGGTGCGGATTCCCGTCCAATCAGGCAGGTGGCGGAGCCATGCGCGATGGGCGAACAGTTTCGACTTGTGGATCTTGCCTGCCATGGTCGCCCGCCGCACGCCATGCCGGCGGAAGAACTCGACGGCCATGCCGATCTCGGCCACGCCCACGTCGCCGATCACGTCGGCTAGTGGTGCGAGCGCGGCATCGGCGTGGTCGCGGATCACGAGGATCGCGGTCCGGCCGCCGCGGCGACGGATCGCCTCGGCCACGGCGGCGGGATACCGGCCCCAGCCGGCGAGGATGCCGATCAGCTCGCCGTCGAGATGGCCGGGAAACGCGGGTCGGGGTTCCATGGCGATCGGTTCAGGCGGCGTCGGCCACGGCCGTCGGTCCGGCGGCGGCCCGTTCCAGGGCTTCGATCCGGGCGGCGAGCTGCTTGAGATCCTTCCGCATCTCGGGCAGCTTGGAGATCGTGGCCAACTGGAGCTTCCGGTCGCGGAGGTCGATCGCCGGTTCGCCGAGCACGGTCTTGCCTGCCTCGATGTCGGAGGAGACGCCGGAGCGGGCCCCAAGAATGGCCCGGTCGCCGATGTGGACATGGTCGCGGACGCCCACCTGGCCGGCCATCACCACCCAGTCGCCGGTGGACGTGCTGCCCGCCACGCCGACCTGCGAACAGATCATGTTGTGCCGTCCGAGCCGGCAGTTGTGGGCGATCATCACGAGGTTGTCGAGCTTGGTGCCATCGCCGATGGTGGTCGGTCCGTAGGTGCCCCGGTCGATCGTCGTGGCGGCCCCCACCTCGACGTCGTCGCCCAGTTCGACCCAGCCGAGTTGGGCCGAGAGGGCGTAGCGGCCCGCGGTCACCTTGTAGCCGAACCCGTAGGCTCCGAGGACCGCCCCGGCGTGGATGATGCACCGCCGGCCCACCACCGTGTTCTCGTAGAGGACCACGTTGGGAAAAATCGTCGTGCCCGCGCCGACGCGGCAGCCGGCCAGCAGCCGGGCCCCCGCGTGGATCGTGACCCCGGCCCCGAGCTCACAGTCGGGGCCGACCGTCGCAAAAGGGTGGACGTCGACGTCGGCGGCAAGCCGGGCGGAGGGATCGACCGCCGCCTCCCGACTGATGCCTGCGCGGCCGGCGTCCCGCGGCGGGCGGAAGTGGAGGATCGCGGCCGTGAAGGCGGCCTGGACGTCGGCCACCTCAATCGTGGGCCGGTCGAGCGGCCCGGTGCCGGCCGGCACGATGGCGGCAGCGGCGGCGCTCCTGGCCAGGAGCGGCAGTTTGTCGGCGGCATCGACGAGCGTGACATCGCGGGGCGTGGCGGTCTCGAGCGTGGCAGCGGCGTCGACGACCAGGCCGGTCGCCCCGCCTACGAGCGTTCCGCCTACGAGAGTCGCGAGATCCCGAAGCGCAAACGGCATGGCGGCACCTCCCTGTCGGACGCCGGGGGAACCGGCGGGGCGGGAAGACTAGGGAAGAGGCCGCGGTGCCGCAAGGCCGGTTCCGGACCGTGGCTCGGCCGACGGTGGCTCGGCCCAGACCCGTCCCAGCACGCCGAACATGACCGGGTCGTGGGCGGCGAGTTCCTCCCTGGTGAACGGGAAGAAGTCGTTGCGCGAAAAGTAGGCCTCGCTCGTCTCGGCGAAGTACTCCTTGTCGTCGGTCATCGCGTAGGCCCGCTCCTCGGTCGGCGGCCGTCCGGCACCGTTGTGCCGCGGCACGCGTTCGTAGCGGCCTGCGGCCCGGGCCCGTTCGAACGCCTCCTTGATCACCGCATGATCGAAGCCGAGCTCCCGGAAGTGGTAGGCATGGGCCAGCTCGTGGAGGGCGAAGTTGGGCATCCGCGTGCACTCCTCGGGAAAGATCATGATG